>CAVDQJ010000022.1:0-11682 GCA_963611005.1 bacterium
ATATATAACTGATGAAGAATTAAAAAAATATATGCAACTAAGAAGTACTTACTTAAAACAAATAAATTTAATATACGAAAGAATGAAAACTAATTTTATATCTCAATATAAAAGAGATGATAATGAAGAAGAAAAAAAGGAAGAATAGTTCTTCCTTTTATTTTTAATTAAATTCTTTTGAATCTCTATAACAGCTTCCACCGATAAATTCTTTGAGTAAAGAGTTGCATGGAACCCATTTTTCATCGATATCAACAAAATATTTTAATAATTTAATAAGACGTTCAGCATCTGTTCCAAATTCACCATCTTTATTAATTTTATTTAATATAGGTAGTGCATATTTTTTAAGAACACATAATTCATAATTTAAGAAACTATCAAATACGAAATTTGCGTATTCTTGAGTTTTATAAATCCATTTAAATTCGCCTTTTCTAACACTAGGCCACATCTTTAATGTTTCTTCAGCGCTAGCTCCTCTATATTTAAAGTCTCTAACCATTCTTCTGATTAATCTTATATCTGTTAATGAAATTGGGTTTTCATTATCGATATTGATTTGAGCTTGAGGAGAAATATAGATTTTAAATTTTAAATACTTAGGAATAGAAGCAGTCATTTCTGTGCTTAATGCATGAATTCCTTCAATAATAATTGGATCATGAGGACCTACTTTTAATTTTCTTTCAAATAATCTCTTATTTAATTTAAATGAGAAAGTAGGAACACAAACTTCTTCACCTTGAAGTAATTTAGTCATATCTTCATTAAATAAATTAACATCTAATGCGTCGATAGATTCAAAATCATAATCTCCATTTTCATCCTTTGGAACTTCTTCACGAACTTTATAATAGTCATCAAGAGAGATTCTAACAGGATTAATACCTCTAGAAATTAATTCCATTGTAAGTCTATCAGCGAAAGTAGTCTTACCACTACTTGAAGGACCAGCAATACAAATAAGTCTTATATCATCGATATTTTCTTCAATTTTAGCACCTAATTCTGATAACATTCTATTGTGTCTATTTTCACACATATTGATTAATTTAACAGCTTCAGGAGTTTCGATGTGTTCATTGATTCCGCTAACTGTAGAAAGATTAACTAAATTGCCCCATTTTTGAGCATGAGTTAATGTATCTCTAAATGTTGGTTCATCATTAAATGGAGGAATTTTTCCATCAAATTCACTTCTTGGGTATTGAATTAAAATACCATTTGAATATGAAAGAAGTGAAAATGTTTTTAAATAACCTGTTGAAGGAACCATTTTTCCATACATATAGTTATAATAACCATCACATTTATAAACATGAACTGTTTTTTCAGGTCTATATTTTAAAATTCTTTGTTTATCAAATAATTTTAATTTTTCATATAAATCACTAGCTTCACTATTAGATAAGATAAGTCTTTCAAATGGTAAATCTTTTTGAACGATTTCATTCATCTTATCTTCGATTTTTTTAACCATTTCATTGGTTATAACTTTTATATTTCCATCAACATCTTGAGCGAAAATACTTCTAGAAATAGAATATGTTAATTTAAATTGTACATCTGGGAAAATCGCATGAGCTGCCATAGAAAAAAGAAAACGAATTCCTCTTTCATAAATTCCCATTGCATCATGATCTTTAACTGTTAAAAATTCGACTTTAGCAGGGTAGTAGACATCATAATCTAATTCTCTAATTCTTCCATTAACTAAAGCACAGATATAATCTTTATTTCCTTTAGTTAAATCAAATAATTTTACTTTTTTCTCAAAAGATAACTTTTCGTTACCTAAAACGATTTCAAAATTCATATATTTTATTACCTCATCAACTTGTTGCAATAATTTTAACATATAAAACAAATATGACGCAATAAATTTATTTATAAAAACAATTTTTACACTATACTTTAAATAAAGTATAATTTTTTAAAATTTCCTTTAACTTTTAAATATTTGAGTGCTATAATTTATTTAGTATGAGTTGGAATGAATTTTGGAAAAATATTGGTGACTTCTTTAAACAAATTGGTGAAAATTTGAAGAATTTTTGGATTACTCCTACAGATGGATCAACTCCATATTTAGCAACATTCATTTTAGCTGTTATTATTTTGATTGCTGGTATATTCTTAATCAAATTAATAATATTTATTTTAAGAAAAGCGTTTAAAGTAGAAAATAATAAATTTGTTAAAGAAAGAACTGCTAAAAATTTTGGTATCAAAACAACTGAAGTAATTTTATATATCGTTTTATTTATTATATTCTTAGGAATCCTTGGTGTTAAGTTAGATAATATTACTTCGATATTCTCAAGTGCTATTTTAGCTATTGGTTTATCTTTACAAGAAGTTGTTAAAAATTTCGCAAGCGGAATAATTATTTTATCAAGTAAACCATTTGTTGTTGGAGATTATGTCGCTTTCCCTGGACAAAGTGTTGAAGGTGAAGTTAAAGATATTAAGATTTTAACTACAGTTTTAGAAACATTTAATAAAGAAGTAGTTGTTATTCCAAATAAAAATATTACTGATCACAATTTAATTAACTATACAACAAATCCTATTAGAAGAGTCGTTATTACTTTAGGTATTAATTGTGATGGTGATTTTGAAACTGTCAGAAATGAATTAATTGCAATCGCTAAAAGTGATGCAAGAGTTTTAAAAACTCCTAACGTTTCTTGCGTTATTGAAGAATATAAAGATAATATTTTCTATGTTAAAGTTAAAAGTTATGTAAATAATGATGATTATTGGGATGCTTTATATTATCAAAATGAAAAAATCTTTAATATGGTAAAAGATAAACATATTGAACTTGGTATTAATCAATTAAAAATATTAGATTTAAAAAAAGATAAGGTTTTTGATGAGGATAAAAAAGAAGATAGAGAGTAGTTATGTTTAAAACTAAAAAATCTTTTTTTATTCTTTTTATAATTTTAGCCGTAGTAATGAGTGGATTAAGCTGTATTGCTTTTATTTTTTCATATTGGGAAATACCAACATGCATTATTTTAGCCAGCGCTTTTATGGTTTGTCATCTTGCAGTTTGTTTTTATTACGCATCAAAACCACAAGCAAATGGTGGAAAAGAATTAAGAATGTATCTTCTTATAGCTTTAAGAAGTTTATTTACGATTTTAGCGATTGTTATACCAGCTTTATTAGTTGTTTTAATTCCTAATGAAGCAACTCAAAGTTTTGGTAAATTAAGATATTTATTTATCTTGACTACATTTTTACCAATCGCTACAAATCTTGTTTGTTTTTATTTAGGGAGCAATAAAGAATGATTAGAGTAAATACTTTAACAACTCTTGAAGAAAATTTAAAAGGAATGATTTCTTTTGATTTTGATCATGTCTTTGTACCTGAAATTTTTTCATCTATTTTAGTTGTTTTGCTTTTAAGCATCATTACAATTGTTATTTTTATTCAATATAAAAAAGCTATGAAAAACCCTTTAAAAGCTCCTAAAGGTTTATTTAATATTGCATGTTTAGGGGTAGAAAAAGCAGAAGGATTTGTAACATCTATTATGGGTGAAAAAAATATTGGATTTACTGCTTATATTATACCTTTAATGTGTTATATCTTTTTCTGTTTTATATTTGGCTTAACTGGTTTAGCTTCTCCGATGACATATTTTGGAGTACCTTTATCATTAGCTTTAATCACTTTTGTAATGATTCATGTTCAAGCTGTTAAAACAAATCATTGGGGTTATTTTAAAAGATACATTGATCCAATTCCTGTATTTTTACCTATTAACTTAGTTACTATGTGGGCTCCATTATTATCTATGAGTTTACGTATGTTCGGTAATGCGTTAAGTGGTTATTGCATTATGGGACTTGTCTATTTCGGTTTAGAGAGTATATCAACTCAATTATTTACTGGCTCAATGCCAAATTCAACGAGTGATATAACTCCAAGTGCATTACTTTTTGCTCCTATAGCAACTCCAGTATTGCACGCATATTTTGATCTATTCTCAGGTTTTATACAAACTCTTGTTTTCTCGATGTTAACTATGATTAACATTCTTCAAGAACAAGCAGAAGAACCTGAAGAAATTATAGATGCTGCTTTTAATCAATAAGGAGGGAATATATGAATTTATTGACTAATTTATTAAGCTGGGTAAACGTTCTTGGTGGCGCTATTCCTCAAGGCGATAATGCAAGTGGTTTAATCTTTATCGGTATTGGACTTTGTGCATTAGCAATGGGTTGCTCAGGTATTGGTGAAGGTTTAGTTTGTGCTAAAACTGTTGAAGGTATGTCAAGAAATCCTGAAATGTATGGAAAATTAAGAACAGGTATGATTTTAGGATGTGCTTTAACTGAAACAACAGCTATTTATGCTTTAGTTGTTATTATCTTAATGTTATTCGTTGCTTAGTAAGGAAAAAAAGATGAAAAGAATTTTCAAAAAAGTATCAATTTTTGGATTATTTCTTTTTGGAACAATATGCCTCACTAGTTGTGAACCAATTAATGGGGAAGATATTACTAATAAGATATTTCCAAATGTTTGGGCAATGCTTGCTCAACTTTTGGCATTCTTAGTTTTAGTTATATTGATGATTTTCTTATTATATAAACCTGTTAAAAAATTCTTAAATAAAAGAAAAGAAATTTTAGACAAGGAAGTAGAAGATACTTATAAAAATAAAAAAGAAGCTGAACAAAATAATCTTGAAAGCGCTAAAAATATAGCTGATAGTAAAGTTGAAGCTAAAAATATTATCGATGAAGCTAAAGCAAAAGCTGATAGAGAAAAAGATCAAATAATTCTTGATGCTAAAAAAGAAGCACAAGAAATCGTTAATGATGCTTCTATACAAGCTCAAAAAGCTAAAGAAGAAGCAGAAGGCGAAATTAAAGATCAAATCGTTGATACAGCTATTTTAGTTAGTAAAGAAGTATTAAAAAGAGAAGTATCTAAAGAAGATAATAATAAAATTGTCGATGATTTTATTAAAGAGTTAGACTCTATCAAAAAGGATAATTAAAAATGAATAACACACTTTCAAATCGTTATGCATTTGCTCTTCTAGATGTTGCAAAAGAAAAGAATTTAGTAGAAGAATATCGTAAAGATATTATTTTAATTTACGAATCTTTGAAAGAAAATCCTGATTTTGCGCGTCTTTTATCTGCTACTAATATAGATAAGGAAGAAAGATATAAAGTTATTGAGAAAGTGTTTAAAAATTTTGATACTGAAATTATTAATTATATTAAGGTTATTATAAAAAATAATAGAGGTTATTATTTAACTAAGATTTTAAAAGAAACTATTTATAGATTTGATGATTATTTAAATATCGAAGAGGGAAAACTTATAAGCGCTGTTGAATTAAGTGATGAACAAATCGATAAAATTGTTAAATCGCTTGAAAAAGTATTGAATAAAAAAGTTTCTTTAAAACTTATTGTTGATAAGAGTCTTATCGGTGGATTTAAAGTAATGCTTAAAAACGATATATATGATGCAACAGTATTACGTAAAGTTCACAATATTAAAAAAATGTTATTAAATAAGGAGGAAGCTAATTAATATGAATATTAAAGTTAGTGAAATTAGCTCATTAATCGCTAAAGAGATAAAAGATTTTAAAAAAGAAATTGATTATAGCAATGATGTCGGTACAGTCGTTACAATCGGTGATGGTATCGCTCTTTTATATGGTCTTGATAAGGCTATGTTAGGTGAACTCCTTTTATTTCCTAATAATGTTTATGGCATGGTTATGAATCTTGAAGAAGATTCTGTTGGTGTTGTTGTTCTTGGTGATGATGCCTTAATTAAAGAAGGTGATATAGTTAAAAGAACTGGTAAAGTTGTTGAAGTTCCTGCTGGAGATGCTCTTTTAGGAAGAGTTGTTAATGCTTTAGGACAAGGAATCGATGGAAAAGGTGAAGTAAAATACGATCATACTGCACCTATTGAAAGATTAGCTCCTTCAATTATGTCAAGAGAATCAGTCAATTCACCACTTGAAACTGGTATTAAATGTATTGATAGTGTTATACCAATTGGTAAAGGACAACGTGAGCTTATTATCGGTGATAGACAAACAGGTAAAACTGCTATTGCAATCGATACAATTATTAATCAAAAAGGTAAAAATGTATATTGTATTTATGTAGCTGTTGGTCAAAAGAATAGTAGTGTTGCAAAAATTGTTGATAAATTAGAACATTTTGGTTGTATGGATTATACAGTTGTCATTAATGCTAGTGCTTCTGAATCATCTCCAATGCTTTATATTGCTCCATTTAGTGGTGTTACAATCGCTGAAGAATGGGCAAAACAAGGTAAAGATGTTTTAATTGTTTTTGATGATTTAAGTAAACACGCTGTTGCTTATAGAGCTTTATCTTTATTATTAAAGAGAAGTCCAGGTAGAGAAGCTTATCCTGGAGATATTTTCTATCTTCACTCAAGATTACTTGAAAGATGTGCAAAATTAAATAAAGAACATGGCGGAGGTTCCATTACTGCTCTTCCAATTATTGAAACACAAGCTGGAGATATTTCAGCATATATTCCTACAAACGTCATTTCAATTACTGATGGTCAAATTTTCTTATCAACAGATTTATTCAATAGAGGTCAAAGACCTGCTATTGATACTGGATTATCTGTTTCTCGTGTTGGTAGTGCTGCTCAATACAAAGCTATGAAAAAGGTATCTAGTTCTTTAAAAATGGCTTTAGCAAACTATGCTGAACTTCAATCATTTACTCAATTTGGTAGTGATATCGATGAATCAACTAAAAAGATTATTCATCATGGTGATGTTATGATGGAAGTTTTACGTCAACCTCAATATGCTCCATGTTCATTTACAAGAGAAACAATTGAATTCTTTGCTGCTAAATATGGATATTTAGATTTATTAGAAAAAGAAGAAGTTAATGAATTTTTAGCATCTTTATATGAATATATTGAAAACTTTAATGCTGATATTATTAAAAATTTAAATAAAGTACATGATTTAAGTGATGAAGATATCACTAAATTAAAAGAAGTTATTGAAACATTTATTAAAGAAAGAGATTTAAATAATGGGGCAAAGCTTAAATAATATAAAAAGAAGAATCAATACTGTTAATTCAACTAGAAAAATAACAAGTGCAATGAAATTAGTTGCAAATGTTAAATCTAGAAGATTTATGCGTGAACTTAAAAATCATGAAGATTTTGTTAACGAAACAAAAACCATATTAAATGACGCATTATTTTCTTTAAACGATGATGAATTAACAACTATTAATCCACTTTTAGCATCATTTCCTAATGCTAAAAAAAGACTTGTAATCATTGTTACGAGTTCTTTAGGTTTGTGTGGTGGATATAATAATGATGTCTATAAATATTATTCAAATTATTATAAAGACGGGGATGAAGTTATCACTGTTGGTGAAAAAGGGTTTGTTGAATATTCTAAAAAGAAAAATCTTAAAATATACACTGATTTCACACATGTTTTAGATAAAGTTGAAATCTCTGAACTTAAAGGATTGATTGAATTTATTGATAATTTATATCTTAGTGGAGAATATAGAAGTGTTGAAGTTGTATATCATAGATATATAAATTCTCTTATTTCTAAAGTTGAAACTACTCAGCTATTACCTCTTATTTTTAAAGAAGAGAAAAAAGTTGAGATTTCACCTGTATTCTTACCTGATATTAATACAGTTATAAATACATTAATTCCTCAATATATTAATGTAACATTATATGAAAAATTTATTTCATCTTTAGTTAGTGAATATTCTTCAAGAAGAAACGCGATGGATAACGCTGATAAAAACGCTAAAGAATTGGTGGATAAATTAAAACTTGAATATAACAAAGAAAGACAATCAAGTATTACTCAAGAAATAACTGAAGTTGTTTCTGGAAGTTTAAATAAATAGGAGGATAAAAATATGAACACAAAAAGTCATAAAGAAAGCGATTACGGAATAGTAGTTCAAGCAGTTGGACCTATTATTGATGTTCAATTTAAAGAAGGTGAATTACCTAATATTTTAACTGCTTTAGTAGTTGAAATGAATGAAGGAAAAACTTTAACATTAGAAATTGAACAACATATTGGTGATGATACTGTTAGAACTGTTGCTATGGGTCCTACTGAAGGAATTGTTAGAGGTATGAAAGTAATTAATACTCATAACCCAATTTGTGTTCCTGTAGGTGAAATCACATTAGGAAGAATGTTTAATGTTTTAGGAAAACCAATCGATGAACAAGATGAATCTGTTTTTGATAACGCTTTACGTCTTCCAATTCATAGAAAACCTCCAAAGTTTGAAGATCAAGAAACAAAAAGTGAAATTCTTGAAACTGGTATTAAAGTTATCGATTTACTTTGTCCATATGTTAAAGGTGGTAAAGTTGGATTATTCGGTGGAGCTGGTGTTGGTAAAACAGTTTTAATTCAAGAATTAATTAACAATATCGCTACTGTTCAACATGGTATCTCTGTTTTTGGTGGTGTTGGAGAAAGAAGTAGAGAAGGTAATGATTTATATAACGAAATGAAATCAACTGGAGTTTTAAATAAAACAGCTCTTGTCTATGGTCAAATGAACGAAGTTCCTGGAGCTAGAATGAGAGTTGCTTTAACAGCTTTAACTTTAGCTGAATATTTTAGAGATAACATGCATTTAGATGTTCTTTTCTTTATCGATAATATTTATAGATTTACTCAAGCAGGAAGTGAGGTTAGTGCTTTAATTGGCCGTATGCCTTCAGCTGTTGGATATCAACCAACACTTGCTACTGAAATGGGACAACTTCAAGAAAGAATTACTTCTACAAAAGATGGTTCTATTACATCAATTCAAGCTGTTTATGTTCCTGCAGATGATTTAACTGATCCAGCACCTGCTACAACATTCTCTCACCTTGATGCTAAAACTGTTCTTGATAGAAATACAGCAGCACTTGGTATTTATCCTGCTGTTGATCCTCTTGAATCAAGCTCTGTTATTCTTGATCCAAAAATTATTGGTGAAGAACATTATAATGTTGCTCGTGGAGTTCAATCTATCCTTCAACGTTATAAAGAACTTCAAGATATCATCGCTATTTTAGGTGTTGAAGAATTAAGTGAAGATGATAAATTAATCGTTGCAAGAGCAAGAAGAATTAGAAATTTCTTATCTCAACCATTCCATGTTTCAGAAAGCTATACAGGCTATAAAGGCCAATATGTTAAATTAAACGATACAATTCGTTCATTTAAAGCAATTTTAAGCGGAGATTATGATAAATATCCTGAAGATGCTTTCTTATATGTTGGAACAATTGAAGATGTTGTTAAAAAGGCAGAAGGTAAATAGATGAAAAGCAATCAATTTCCTTTTACAATTTATTCTAGTGATGGTAAAAAAGTATCACTAGAAATAGAAGCCTTATATGTAAATATTCCTAATTACGGTGTTAGGGGTATTTTAAAAGGACACGAAAAAATGATATGTAATTTAGATATATCATCTATTTATGTATATTCAAATAATGAGAAAAAATATTTTGCATTAAGTGGTGGAGTTTTAGATGTTAAAAAGAATGAAGCTATAATTTTAGCTGATACATTCGAAGAAAGAAGCGAAATCGATAAAGATAGAGCTTTAAAAGCAAAAGAATCTGCTATTAAAAAACTTAATGAACTTAAAAAAACTGATGTAAATTATCAATTAGTTGAGTTATCTTTAAAAAAAGCAATTAATAGATTATCGATTTTGTAGTAATATATTTATATAGGAGCTTTTATATATGAAAAACTTTATATTTATATCGCCTCATTTTCCTGATTCTTATTGGAGGTTTTGTTTAGCATTACAAAATAGAGGTTTTAATGTACTCGGAATTGGAGATGCTCCATATTATGAATTAAGTGAACAATGCAAAGAATCTTTAACAGAATATAATTGTTGCTCATTTATGGATGAATTTGAAAATGAAAGAAAAAGTGTAGAATATTTTGTAAATAAATATGGACCAATCGATTATTTAGAATCTAATAATGAATATTGGTTAATAAAAGATGCTAAATTAAGAACAATTTTTAATATTACATCTGGAGTTAACGATGAAACAGTAGTCCCTTTTAGAAGTAAAATTGCTCAAAAAGAAATATTTAAAGCTAATAACATTAAATGTGCTAGATATACTAGCGATAACACTAAAGAAGGTATTATTAAATTTATTGAAGAAGTTGGTTTCCCAATATTCACTAAACCTGATGATGGAGTTGGTGCTCAAGGTACAATGAAGATTAATAGCTATGAAGATTTGGATAAATTCTTAGCTACTAAAGATAATTCAAGAAGATATATTATTGAAGAATATATCGATGGAAGCATTGTTTCATTTGATGGAGTTGCTAATTCAAAAAGTGAAGTAATTTTCTGTACACAAAATATTTTCGCTGTTAATAATGATGAAATCGTACATAACAACTTAGATGATATGTATTATACCGATCCTTATTTAACAGAAGAGTTTGAACAATTAGGTAGAAAAGTCGTTAAAGCGATGAAATTAAATAAAAGATTTTTCCATATTGAGTTTTTTGAACTCAAAAAAGATTATCCTCATTTAGGTAAAAAAGGGGATAGAATTCCTCTTGAAGTTAATGCTAGACCTGCTGGAGGATATACTCCTGATTTAATTAATTTTGCTAATTCAGTATCTTGTTATGATATTTATGCTGATTGTATAGCATATGATGAAAATAGATTTTATATGGATCATCCTAAATTCTATGCAGCTAGCTGTAGTAGAAGATTTACTTCATCATATATTCATTCAAAAGAAGAAATTTTAGAAAAATATAGAAACAATATTTGTATGTTTGGAGATTTTCCTAAAGCTTTAAGTGATGATATGGGTGATTATTATTTTGTAGCTAAATTTAAAAATAAAGAAGATATGTTTGAATTTGATAGATTTGTAAGAGGTAAAAATGAATAGATTTGATATTGATGAAAGATTTAAAAATAAGAAATTAGATGCAGATGATTTTTATGCTGTTATCGAAATTTCAAAGGGAATGAAAAATAAATATGAATTTGACCATGAAACTGGGATGTTGTATTTAGATAGAGTTTTATTTACATCAACTCATTATCCTGAAAATTATGGCTTTATTCCTTGCACATTAGCAGAAGATGGAGATCCTCTTGATGTTTTAGTAGTTTGCTCAGAAACTATAGTTCCATTAGCTACGGTTAGATGTAAAGCTATTGGTGTAGTTAAAATGTTTGATGGAGGCAGTAGAGATTATAAAATTATCGCTGTTCCTTTAAATGACCCATTTTATAATGGTTTTAGTGATGTTAAAGATTTACCAACACATTTGCTTGAAGAGATTAAACATTTCTTTAAAGTATATAAAACATTAGAAGGTAAAGTAACTGAAATTAAAGATATTTATGATAAAGATGAAGCTGCTGAAATTATAGAAAGTTGTAAGGCTGCAGCAAAAAAGAGTTAGGAAATCATATTGTTTTTGATATGTTCTAGCTTTTCGTTGCTAATTATTTTATAAATATTTAAATGTCTTTTATTAAATAAATAAAGACCCCAATAATAAAATAGAATATCTAAAAATTCAATAAAATAGGATATTCTTTTTTT
>CAVDQJ010000023.1:0-3785 GCA_963611005.1 bacterium
AAAATTAATAGCATGATTTAAAACAAAATTATGTAAATGTCTTGAATAAGACATTAAGAATAATAAAACAATAACAAAAGCATTAAGAATAAATCCAACAATGATAAAAATAACAATTGGAATAGAAACATGCCATCCAAATAAATCAAAATCAATAGCGTTAATAGCTAATATATCATTAATTTTAATCATTGAAACTAATCCGCAAATTACTAAAACAGATTGATAAACAATAAAGCTCATAACAAGAATTGAAGCACTTGTTGATAATGGAATACCTTGTTTTTTAAATGTATAAGCTTGTGCAAATTGTCCACCACTTGATCCAGGTGTAATATCAGAATAAAAAACACCTACCAATTGGTTTGCAACAGCTTGATGGTATTTATATCTTTTTGTATATAATCTTGCATAAAGCATTAAATTTAATGCAGAAAGTGCATTCATTAATACGATAGCACCAATAAAAATAAAGAAAAATATAATACTTTGTTGATTTCCAAAAATAGATAAGAAAATACTAGGAATTGTTTCATAAACTTTTTTAGTAACTTCTACTCCGTTTTCATAAATTTTTGTATCGCCAGTTAAAGATATAGCTAAAACAATACCTGTAATAGCTAAAATAAGAGTAAGATAAATGACATACTTAACCCATTTTTTCTTAGGTTTCTTTTCTTTTTTTGCCTTTTCTTCTTCCTCTTTTTTAAGTTCAGAAACATCTTCTAAAATAGCATCATCTGATGCTTTTATTTTAGTTTCATCTTTATTAACATTTTCTTCTGAAATTGTTTCGCTTTTTTCTTCTTTTACATCTTCGTTAATATTCATACATATATTTTATAGTTTTCTTTATTAATAATAAAGAAAAAAAGAAACAAAATTAAAAATTAATTTTATTTGAATATATTAACCAGTAGTTTTGTTATATTTAAATATGAAAAATCCAATATAAAAATATCAAAAACTATATTAAAAACCTATTATTTTTATAAAAAAAGACCATTTTCATGGTCTTTAATTTAGTTTTGTTTTTTATCAAGTTCAGCGATTTCTTTGTTGTATTTTTCCACTTCTTCTACATTAGCAAGAACGAAATGTCCAGGAAGTATTTCAACAAATTTAGGCTTATTAACAGAATAATCATGAGATTTTTGAGGATCATAAACGATTCTTATTCTATTCTTTTCTGTTAATGGATTTGGTTTAGGAATTGCTGATAATAATGATTTTGTATATGGGTGAAGAGGATGTTTAAATAATTCATCACTACTTGCAAGTTCAACAAGTTCACCAAAATACATAACAGCAATCTTATCACAGAAATATTTAACAACACTTAAATCGTGTGCGATAAATAAAATAGTCAAGCCCATTTCTTCTTTTAATTCGTTTAAAAGATTAATGATTTGAGCTCTAATAGAAACATCTAAAGCTGAGATAGGTTCATCACAAATAAGTAATTTAGGATTCATGATTAACGCTCTAGCTATACCAATTCTTTGACGTTGACCACCAGAGAATTCATGTGGATATCTATTAGCATAATCAGCGATTAATCCAACTTTTTCTAAAGCATCAACAACTTTTTTATGGTTATTTGCTTTACTAGTTGATTCAATTGCTTTTTGATAATTTTCTTTAGCAATCTTTCTATCTTCATCGTTTTTAGCGTTTTTTATAGCTAATTGATATTTAGCTTTAGCGTCTTTAACGATAACATTTTTAGAGATTGTTAATCCTTCTTGAATGATATCTTCAACAGTCATACGAGGATCAAGAGAATCAATAGGATCTTGGAAAATCATTTGAATTTCATTCATTAATCTTCTATCGACATGGCTATCATCATACTTAATTTGTTTAATTTTTGCTTTTTGAACTGAAACAACATTATTTCTAAATTCAGTAGCTTCTTTATATTCTTTATCAAATTCTTCTTTAGAAATCTCATTAGCATTTAATTTAGCTTTTAAATCTTTAACTTTTTGAGCATATCTAATATTTGTATATTTGATTTCTTTTTCGTTCCATCTACTACCTGCACCAATTCTATAACCTTTATAATAAATTGATCCACTAGTGATGTTATAAAGTCTAATAATAGATCTTCCAGTTGTAGTTTTACCACATCCAGATTCACCAACTATACCAAAGCATTCGCCTTCTTTTACGTTAAAAGAAACATTATGAACAGCTTTAATCTTATATCTATTTGGTCCTTTACCAAAGAAGAAATATTGTTTTAAATGATTTACAGAAAGAATGATATCTTCATCAACTAAATCTTGTTTAAATTTACATTTTGATTTGATATTTTCTAAAGCTAATTCTTTATTTAAATGACCTTTTAATTCATCTTTAGTATGTCCATGTTCTTCAACAAAATCTGATGTGTTTTTAATAGGATTTGATTCTTTATATTCTCTTACATCTTCTAAATGTTCTTCAGGAACTGCATTTAAAGAAAGGTTATCAGGATTCTTTTTATTATTTTTCGCCATCTTTTTTACCTCCCTTTAAAGCATTTTCAATACGAGTTTTAACAATTTTAGGCATTTCAACTTTAGTTGCTTTTGGATGCAATAACCAAGTTGCAGCATAGTGAGTGTCACTTACTTTAAAATAAGGTGGTTCACTCTTAAAATCTATAGCCATAGCATATTTACTTCTAAAAGCAAATGCATCTCCTTCTATTGGGAAACGTAAATCTGGAGGTGTTCCAGGAATTGATTCAAGTCTTTCCTTACTATCGATATCTGGAATTGATGATAATAATGCCCAAGTATATGGATGTTTTGGTTCAAAGAATATTTCATAACTTGTACCATATTCAACAATCTTACCAGCATACATAACAGCGACTCTATCAGCCATATTAGCAACAACACCTAAATCGTGAGTAATAAATATACAACTTAATCCTCTCTCTTTTTTAAGTTTATTAATAAGTTCAAGGATTTGAGCTTGAATAGTAACATCAAGTGCTGTTGTAGGTTCATCACAAATAAGAATATCTGGATTTGCTGTTAAAGCAATAGCGATAACAATACGTTGTCTCATACCACCAGAAAATTCAAATGGATATTGTTTAAAACGTTTTTCAGGAAGAGGGATACCAACTTCTTTCATAACGCTTAAAGCTAATTTTTTAGCTTCAGCTTTAGTGATTTTTGTTTTGTTAACAAAATCAGCTTTTACTTTTTCAATGTCGCTTTCAATTTTTTCTTTAGATTCTAATAATTCATCAAATTCTTTATTACCAGTTTCTTTAATTGAATCATCAACAATTGTTGCTCTAGCAATACCAGTTAAACCATTGCTTTTATCTTCTTTTACATGTGTTTTTTGATAAATAATCTTATCATATTTTTCTTTTTCTTCACTCGATAAAGAAGGGATATATGCATTGATTTTAGAATTTATCTCATCTAATTTAACATTTAAATCTTTTAAAGTTGCATCTTTTTTAGCTACTAAATCTTTATAGTATGCTTTGTTATCAGCTTTAGCTATTTTTTTAGATTGAGCTAATGCTCTTTTAAGTAAAGGTTTTAAATATGAATAATCACTTTTTGCTATTTTTTCAATATTTTTAATAGTAGCAATTCTTTCTTTAATTAATTCTCTAGCATTTTCTTCACTATAAACGATTTCTAAAGTTGGTTTTAAAAGTTCAATACGTTTTAAAATATTTTGAATTCTAATATCTTTAATATTGATATTAACTTTAATATCTTCATTGATTGGAGCAACTTTGATTTGTTCGATTGCTTTATCTAAAT
>CAVDQJ010000024.1:0-2336 GCA_963611005.1 bacterium
ATATATATGTTGTTCAAAATAGGAGGATATATTTATGAGAATTAATTTAAAAAAAGAGACTTATATTATGCCAATGCCAGTATTAATTATTGGTACTTATGATGAAAATAATGTCCCAAATGCAATGAATGCTGCATGGGGTGGAGCTTATGATTATAATAAGATATTCATTTCATTAAGTGAACATAAAACTACTAAGAATTTAGAAATTAAGAAGGCTTTTACAGTATCTTTTGCTACAAAAGATACTTTAGTAGAATCAGATTATTTTGGTGTTGTTAGTGGTAATAAAGTTAATAAAATAGAAAAAGTTAATTTTCATGCTAATAAAGGTAGTGTGGTAGATGCTCCTATATTTGATGAATATCCTTTAACATTAGAATGTGAAGTTGATTCTTTTGATGAAGGAAATTTAGTTGGCAATATTGTTAATATTTCTGTGGATGAAAAATATATTAAAGATGGAAAAATTGATATTGATAGTATGCATTTAATTAGTTATGATCCAACATCACATACATATAGAGAAATTGGTGGCGTTGTTGGCCATGCATTTAAAGATGGTTTAAAATTAAAATAGTGGGGAAATACATATGAAAATCAATCCAGAAGTTAAAAAAGCATTAGAAGAAGGTAGGGCTGTAGTAGCTTTAGAAAGCACTATTATTTCTCATGGTATGCCTTATCCTAAAAATGTTGAATGTGCTTTAGCTGTTGAAAAAGTTATTAGAGAAAATGGAGCAGTTCCTGCTACAATTGGAATTATTGAAGGCGAACCAATTGTTGGTATGACTCCAGAAG
Source organism: bacterium (assembly GCA_963611005.1). GTDB lineage: Bacteria > Bacillota_I > Bacilli_A > RFN20 > CAG-826 > Onthovivens. The sequence goes on from CAVDQJ010000024.1 coordinate 802, forward strand.
AAATAGAATTATTTGGTAAAACTAAAGGTATTGAAAAAGTATCAAGAAGAGATATTCCTGTTGTTTGTGCAACTAAAAAATGGGGTGCTACAACAGTTAGTGCTACTATGGTATTTGCTTCTATGGCTGGAATTGAGTTCTTTGTTACTGGAGGAATTGGTGGAGTTCATAGAAAAGCTACTGAAACATTTGATATAAGCGCAGATCTTGATGAATTAGGTAAAACAAATGTTACAGTAATTTGTGCAGGTCCTAAAGCTATATTAGATTTAAATTTAACTATGGAATATTTAGAAACTAAAGGTGTTCCAGTATTAGGTTATAATAGTGATTGTTTACCTGCTTTCTTTACTAGAACTAGTAATTTAAAAGTAGATTATAATGCTAAATCTCCTTTAGAAATTGCTAAGATTGTTAAAGAAAAAAGAAATTATAAATTAGATGGAGGAGTACTTATTTGTAATCCTATTCCTGAAGAATATTCTTTACCTGCTGAATATATAAATAAAGAAATAGATAAAGCTATTAAAGAGATGGAAGAAAAAGGTATTAAAGGAAAAGATGAAACCCCATTCTTATTAGCTAAAATTGTTGAATTAACAAATGGTAAGAGTTTAGAAGCTAATATACATTTAATATTAAATAATGCTAAATTAGGTGCTTTAGCTGCTAAAGAATATTCTAAATTAAAGTAAATAAAAAGACCTACTAATGTAAATATACATTTAAATGTAGGTCTTTTAATTTTTAAATTTTATTAATAATTATTGATTAGAAACAACGTCTTTTTTAAATGATTCTTTAACTTGTTTATAATCGTGATGAATTGCACAAACAAGAATAATTCTCATCAATGCTTCAAAGATTGTAGCAGCACCAATAATTTCTACAACGATTAAGACTGTATCTGCAGTATCTAATGTACAATTTAATGTAACTGCTAATACACCTAATATTGTAATAATAATTCCATAAATTAAATCAACCCACCATAATTTGATATGTAATCTTTTCATTTGAACTGCATATGTAATTTCAGTTATACCTTCAATTAATAATTCAATAGCTAATAAGATGATTGAAATAATAAAGAATGTTTCTGGATTATATAATATCAATGAACCAAATAAAATAAATAATATACCAGATATTAATAGTATTGGATCAAAAGCAGATATAGTCATAAAGAAGAATACAAATGCTAATACTCCAACTACAATTAATCCTATACCAATAACAGTAGAATAAACACTAGCTGAAAATGCAGGGAATAAAACGATTAATAAACCTAAAAGACCTAATGCTATTGATTGACCAATAACTTTATTTCTTTCTTTTGTTAATAAGTTATTCATATTTAAATACTCCTTATATACAAATTATATATCTTTTTAATTTAAATGTTTCTATATAAATACAAAAATTTTTATAACAAATATTGAAAATAGTGTAAAAAAAAGCAACTAAATTAATAGTTGCTTTAAGTCTATTGTTCTAACTTATCTACCTTTTTAGCTATTTTTTTAATGTCAAAC
>CAVDQJ010000025.1:0-1012 GCA_963611005.1 bacterium
ATCTAATACATGAAATTAAAAATTAAAAAACAACTTATTAACGAATATCTTCAAACTAAAGAAGATAACATTATTGTAGATAATATAATTAATGACTATTTAACTCATTATAGATTAAATGTTACTCAAAAAATGTTTAATAAACACTTTAAAGAAGATAATTTTATGTATCAAATCTTTAAAGATTTATTAGATGTTGATGAAGATGATTTTGAATTCGATCAACTAGCTAAAAGTTATAAATTAGAAAATATTAAAGAATTAAGCAATAAAGAATATACAGAAAACGAGTATTATAAAAATTTTAAAGAATTAAAAGGTTTAAAATATAAAAATTATGAGTTATCTATTGATGAATATAAACCTCATGAATTATTTTTATTCGATGATATCGATGTTTTAAATAAAGAATATTATAAAGAAATAAATAATCTAGGTTATTTTAGAAATTCTTTTCCTTTTTTAGCATTAAAAGAAAATGATGTTACTTGGATGAGCATTACACCTCATGAAATTAACACAATGAAAAACGATATAAAATCTGTTAAAGGAAATATATTAGTTCTTGGTTTAGGTCTAGGATATTTTTCATATATGGCATCTTTAAAAAGTGATGTTTCTTCTATTACTATTATTGAAAAAGATAAAAATATAATAGATATGTTTAATTCTATTTTATTACCTAATTTCCCTTATAAAAATAAAATTAAAATAGTAAATGATGACGCAATTAAATACTTAAAAAATGTAAAAACAGATGAGTTTAATTATGTTTATTGTGATTTATATCATAATCCTTTTGATGCATTATCTTTGTATATTAAAACAAAACATAATGAAGATAGACTTAAAACTACTACTTTTTTATATTGGATAGAAAAATCAATTATAGCTTTAATAAGACGTTGTTTTTTAACATTAATTGAAGAAAATCAATTAGGTTATACAGATAAAAATTATAAAGACGCAGATAATGAAATTGATAGATTTATTAATGCTTTATATTTTTATA
>CAVDQJ010000025.1:1077-13230 GCA_963611005.1 bacterium
AAGAACAAATGGATTATTATTTAAGTGATGAATATTTAAAAGACATAGTAAAACATATAGTTTTTTAACAATTTGCATAATATCCTACATATAAAGGGATATTACTTTCATGATAAATAACATATGCAAATGGTCTATCTAATTTTGCAACTATAGTATCGTTTTTTCCTCCTATACCAGTAGATCCTTCACCCATTCCTGATAATGTATAAGTTTTTACTGTAGTTCCTGTTTCATCAAATTCAATACTATTATATTGTTTAATAAAAGTTAAATATTGATAATTTTCGGAATTGGAAGAATCTACATCGGTAAATAGATTAGGAAATTATTACTAAATTTATGAAAACTTTAATAAATGTATCATTGAATAAGTCTTCTATTGTTTCTTTTTGATTTATATATTTATATATACAAAAACAAATAAGTTTAAAATATTTAGAATATATTTCTCCTAAATACGATTTTATCAAAGAAGGATTATTGCTATCCAATACTCTTTTTAATTCCTTTTCCTCATTTATTTAAAAGCCTTCATATAATTAGACGATAAAATAAATAATATTACTTCAATATTTTATAAAATTTTTGTACAAAAAAACGACTTAAGAATAAGTCGTAATCTTTTAAATGGTCGGGGCGACAGGATTTGAACCTGCGGCCTTCTGCTCCCAAAGCAGACGCGATACCAAGCTACGCTACGCCCCGAACGTGATTTATATTATATCATAACAATTGTCCATTGTTAAGATATATTTTTCCTTGTTATTTATTTACTGATAAATAAGTAAATAAATTTGTATATATGGCGCGCTAAACAGGAGTCGAACCCGTAACCTTTTGATCCGTAGTCAAACGCTCTATCCAGTTGAGCTACTAGCGCAGCCATTAAATAATAAATCATATAGAAAATATTTTCAAATATTTTCTTATAATTTAATTATTTATTTCTTAAGAATATATAAAATTCCTATTGTTTTAGGTCCACAATGACTAGAAACAACACATCCAGCATGTGTAAAATGAATATTTTCTACAGGGAATTTATCTTTAATCTTATCAAACATATATTTATCTTCACCATCCATATGTAATGAATCAGTGATAAATAAGCAATCAGTATCGATATTTGGTAAATCTTCAAAGAATTCGTTTAATTGTTCATCAACAGCTTTAATATAGTTACCTCTTGGTTTTCTATATACTGTTAATTTATTATCAATAACTTTAGCAACAGGATGAATCTTTAATAAATTTGCTAACATCTTTGTCATACCTGAACATCTTCCACCTTTATAAAGATAATCTAATCTATCAATACAGAATTTAGCACTAACGTGAGGGACTAATTCTCTTACTTTAGCAGCTATTTCATGAACATCTAAACCTTCATCTCTATATTTAACCATTTTCATAACAAGTAAACCTGTACCAGTTGATAAGTTTTGTGAATCAACTACTTCAATATGCTCTGCACCAACTTCTTCTCTAGCGATTAAAGCATTATTATAAGTTGAAGATAATCCACTTCCTATACCTGTAAAAATAACATCATAACCTTGATCGACATAAGTTTTAAAATCGTTCATTAACTCTGCTACATTTCTAGCACCAGTTGTAGGAGTAACACCTAATTCTTCTACTTTTTTATAAACTTCTTCAGGAGTAATTGTAACTCCGTCTAAATAATCTTTTTCATCACCTTTAAAAGTAACATGTAATGGAACTACTTTAATATCATGTTTTTCAACAAGTTCCTTACTTAAATCACATGTTGAATCTGCAATAATTACTACTTTATTCATAAATTACCTCACTATTATATATATTTTATTAAAATTTTAATGAATTTTAAATAAGAAATAAAAAAAGCCTTGATATACAAGACTTAATTCTTTAAATTTGGTTGCGAGGGCAGGATTTGGACCTGCGACCTCCGGGTTATGAGCCCGACGAGCTACCAGGCTGCTCTACCTCGCGATACAACTTGAGTAACTTTTATACTGGCGGAGAAACGGGGATTCGAACCCCGGCTGGTTACTCGCCACTATCGGTTTTCAAGACCGACCCCTTCAACCACTTGGGTATTTCTCCATTTTTGGTGGACTCTACAGGATTCGAACCTGTAACCGATCGGTTATGGGCCGACTGCTCTAACCGTTGCGCTAAGAGTCCGTGGTCCCTGAGGGGGGATTCGAACCCTCGACATACCGGGTATGAGCCGATTGCTCTAACCAACTGAGCTACTCAGGGATTTCTTTTTAATTGGTGGACCTTAGGAGAATCGAACTCCTAATCCAAGCTTGCAAAGCTAGTGTTATCCCATTTAACTAAAGGCCCATGCACTAAAAGTGCTTTAATAATATAACATATCTTTATTGTTTTATGCAAGTATTATTTTTTAATTTTTAAAATATTTTGCATAAACCAATAAAATATTATTTATTTATCTTTAAAAATTCCTTTGTACGTGCTTCTTTTGGATTTGTAAATATCTCTTCAGGAGTGCCGCTTTCAACGACATATCCGTTTTCCATAAAGATAACTTTGTTAGCAACATTTTTAGCGAAATTCATTTCATGAGTAACTACTAACATAGTCATTCCTTCTTCAGCTAATTGTTTCATAACATTTAAAACTTCATCAACCATTTCAGGATCTAAAGCACTTGTTGGTTCATCAAATAAAATTACTTCTGGATTCATACATAACGCTCTAGCAATCGCAACACGTTGTTTTTGACCTCCACTAATTTTATTAACTTTATAATTAGCCCTTTCTAACATTCCAACTTTTTTAAGTTCTTCTAAAGCCTTTTCTTTTGCTTCGTTTATATTTACATGTTTGACTTTTCTTTGAGGCATAATGCAATTATTTAAAACTGTATAGTTATTAAATAAATTAAATTGTTGAAATACCATTGTTACATCGCTTCTAAATTCATTCATATTAATATGAATATTTTCTTTATTTGATTTTTTAATTTCCTTAATAGTTTTCTTTAAATTAGTAAGGATTTCATGGTATTTTTCATTTTCAAACTTTAATCTTTTTTCTTTAGTAGCTTTTAAATTATTTAATGATTCTAAATAATTAGGATCATTTTTATTAAGCAAAGAAACATCGTTTTTATATGTAAATGCTATGTCTTTTTTAGCTTGTTTATAAATTTTTTTACATTTTTCTATATTCTTTTCATAATATAAAGTGTAATTACCTATTAATTGATCATGATAATATATTTGACCTTTAGTAGGTGTATCAAGACCAATTAAACATCTTAAAAATGTAGACTTACCACTTCCACTAGGTCCAATAATAGCAACAACATCGCCTTTATTAACCTTTAAATTGATATCTTTAAGAACTTTATTATCACCAAAATGTTTAGCTAAATTAACTATATTTAATATCTCTTCCATAATTATCTATCCTCATAAATTTTTGGTTTATAATGCATAAAAATATTACGTTTAAATACTTTTTTCTTATCTAATTTTAATTCAATAAATTTGACTAAATAATAGAAAATTAGAGTTAAAATTAAATAGATAAGAGCAATAATAACATAACCTTCTACAGTAAAATAATTTTTACCTGTAGCAATTGAAACACTAGCATATAATTCAGTTAAACCAATAACGTTTAAAACACTACTATCTTTAATATTTACAATCAATTCATTTAATATAGTTGGTAATGAATTTCTTAAAGCTTGAGGCATGATAACAAATGTAACAGCTTTTGAATAAGACATACCAAGAGCTCTACTTGCTTCAAGTTGACCTTTATCTACACCATTTAGTCCACTTCTAACAATTTCAGCCATATATGCAGCAGTATTAATTGTTATAACCACTAAACCACACACAAAAGCTCCGTTAAATACGCCTTTTCCAATAATGTTTGACCAATGAAATATCGATTCTGTTCCAAAATATATAATCATGGCTTGAACCATCATAGGAGTTCCTCTAAATATATTTATGTAAATAGAAACTATTCCTTTTAAAAGTTTTTTAAAAAACTTTTTACATCTATTATCAGTTGAATGTATTTTTATATTTCTTGCCAATGCTAAAAATATACCTAATAATAAACCTACAAAAGTTCCTACTAAAGCCAATATTAAAGTAGATAAAATACCATCTAAAAAAGTATTTCCATATTTAGATAATAAATAACCAATACGTTCAAAAAAATTCATTAAATTGAAGCTCCGTTAACAATACTCTGTGCAACAGGTAATTCAGCTGTCATAACATCTGCACTACCATTTTTAACAGCTAAAGCACATGTTGCAAATGTATCTAAAGCAGCTAAATGAATAACATTATAAGCTTTAACCCAATCATCGATTACTGAGTTAGTAACTGTTGAAATTTGAGATACAAATTTTTTACCACTAAATTGTTCTAAAGATGTAAAACTAGCCATTTCACTATGTTTTTTAACAACTAAAACAAGTTCACTTGTATAATATGGATCTGTAAAATCTATTGATAATCTTCTTTCTTCAGTATCAGTCATACCAGCAATAACAAGATTAATACTATTGTTTTGTAATGAAGGAATTAAAGATTCCCATTCATATTTTTTAATAACTAAATTCATATCTAAAGTAGAAGCTAAATATTTAGCAATTTGAATATCATATCCATCAGCATATTGATTTGAAACACCATTAATAGGATATGTATAACTTGTTGCTGTAGTTTCAGTCCAGTTAAATGGAGAATAATTACATTCAAGTCCAATAATTAAATCTTGTTTTGTTGAATCATATGGAGCTGTAGTTAAAACTTCTTTTCCGCTTTCTGTAACTGGTTCAAGAGCTGTAGATCTTTCTGTAGCTTCTTGCATCCATGTAGCACGTGTTTCACTAGATATTGTTTTTAAAGCATCATTTACTTTATTTTTTAAATCTGTATTTTCTTTTTTAACTCCGATAGATACACTTAAATCTTTTTGTGTTTCTCCTAAAATAGTTTGATCAAAATGAACTATAGTTAATTCATTTGATGTACCTCCACAAGAAGCAAGTGTTGTTGTGCTAGCCATTAAACATATACTAGCAGCTACTAAAATAATTTTCTTTTTCATACCAATGTCCTCCTAAAAAAGAAAAGATTGCATCAATCGATGCAATCTTTTTAATTCAGAATGACATCGATAGCGCCTCTACATATTGTAGGAGTCTATAAAGTCTTTCTTCATAGCCCAATCAACATTAATGTCTTAATGTTGTTTCGGCAATCTCACCTTTCACTAATTTCATCTGGTACCCCATCCATTAGTTACTAATCTCGATTGCGCCTCTATCAATCTTACGTGTGTATATTTTATATGATATAAAATTTATGTCAATAGGAAATTTATTCAATTACCTTAATTTCGTGTTTTACAACTTTAGTTTCTTCTTCTGATCTATATCCTACAAAGAAACCAGCAAGAACACTGTAATCAGTAGGAATTTCTAAATATCTGAATAAATCGCCTGTTTCTAATATTAATCTACCAATTGAATATGAGAATACACTTCCTAATCCTAAATCAGTAGCCATTAAACACATATTTTCAATAATTGAACCAGTATCTTGGTTAACTAAAGCGATATGTTTTTCTTTATGTAAAACTAAAATTAAATTTTTAGCTCCATATGATGGGTCAATTCCTCTAACTTGTTTAATAACATCAAGAACATGTGTTAATTTTTCACCTTTAAGGTTGTAAAACATAACTTGATCATAAGCTCCCATAGCTACAGGTGCATGCATTCCAGCATCCATAATTAAATCTAAATCTTCTTTTTTAACTTCTTGATCTTTGTAATGTCTACAAGTTCTTCTTTTTAAATACAATTCTTTAAATTCCATAACTAAGCTCCATCCTCATGTGTGTCACAGATATTTTTATGTTTACTAGAGTATCTTTTTTGATATGTTCTTTCGTTTAACATATCAATATCATCTCTACTAAAATAACTTCTTCTGTAACGCCTTTTTCTTCTTTCCATATTTTTATTATACTACATAATAATTTAAACTTAAATTTGAAAGCGCTTTATGTTAAAATAATAATATATGATATTTGATAGAGTAATTTGGTCTAATGGCTTCGATAACGCAATTGAAATCGCTTTTTCAAAATTTTTTGATATACTACCATCATTTTTTAAAAAAATAATAATATCTTTTAGTGCATTAAATGAAGTAGGTTTATTTGCAATTTGTGTTGTTATTATTCTTTTATTTATCAAAAAAACTAGAAAATTAGGTATTGTTTTAGCTGTTTCTTTAGTAATTGATGTTATATTTAATGATTTAATATTTAAGAATATATTTAATAGAGCTAGACCTTATGAAGATCCAAATCTATTACCTTATTTAGTATCAATCACTAATAATAATGGAAATGTTTATCCAATTGTTCCTACATCATCAAGTTTTCCTAGCGGTCATACATCAAGTGCATTTTCTTTATTTGGTGGTTCTTTATTCTATTATTTATTTGAAAACAAAGAAGATAAAAAGTTTAATTTAAGATTTATGATATTTTTCTTGGTATTTGGTGTAATTATGGGATTAACTAGAATTTTATTATCTCACCACTACACAACAGATGTTATAGCAGGATTAATATGTGGAACAATTTATGGATGTGGAGGTTACTTCGCTACCATATATTCAATTAAATTAATTAACTATATAAAAGATAAACATTCTAAAAAGAATAAGGAAAACATATAGAATTTAAAAAAGGATTTAGTTAAATCCTTTTTATTTTATTTAATTGTAATTGTTAAATTAGCTTTAGATTCATCAATAGAATTAACTACTATTTCAAAATTTAATTTATCATCATCGCTATTACTTTCTTTATATTTATTTAAAGCATTAGACTTAGATGGCATTAAATTAATATATTTTGATGTTTCATCCATTTTAAATGTATCACCTACAAAATATAAAGCTTCATCATTTTCTTTATAACTTCCTCCAATAGGATTATGAGTTGAAGAACTATCTGCTTCATAATTTTTTGGGAATAAAGTAGAAATTAACATAGCATTATCACCATATTTTTTTGTATTACTACTTGTGTTAGATAAATAATTTTCAGTTATTTTATTAGCATCATTAGTCAATGTTTTTTTACCACTTAATAAATAACTACCTCTATTATCAATATGATTAATTTTAATACCAGCTTTAGAATATCCTTGTATATTTCTATCAATATTTTTATATGAATTATTGTAATCTTTACTATTTAAATTAGTAGGAGTTACATATTCAATCATAAAATATTCATCAAAAGCGCCACCATTATAATTCTTTCCACCAACTAAAATACAGCTTCCATCATTTTCAAAAGCATTTAAATCTATTGTTGTAGTTTCTTTAATTACAGTAGGTTTAACCCATCCTAAAGTATATTTAGAAAAAGCACTATGATCACCAATATTAAAGTCCATCATATCAACATTACCATTAGGACATAAAGTATAATTAGCAGTGTCGTAATAATCTACTAAACCAAATAAATGTCCAGTTTCATGAATATATGTATGAGCATCAATTCCACTTGTACCATATCCTTGATTCATAAAATCAAAAGTACACCATGAAAAATTCATAGCTACAGGATTTTTAATATTAGCTAAACTATAATTTTTCTCATCCCAATATGTAAAACCCCAATAAGTTGAAGAATATTTAGAATCGTATTTTGAATAATTGATGTAATTTGGAGCACTATTAACAATCCAAACAGCATCAATTAAACCATCTTTATCATTATCAAATTTTGTACAATCATCGTTATAAGTTTCTTTATACCATTTAACCGCTTCGTCTATACAATAGAAAATACCTGAATCACTGCTATAGTGTCTATCTCTTTCCATATATATTTCAAGAGGAGTCTTACCTAAATCAAACCAAGATGTAACAGTGAAATTTAAATTTAATTTACCATAACTAGATTTATTATAAAAACTTTTAACTGATTCAAAATTTGTATTTGTGGAATCTCCATTAAATGTCTTATTAATTCTATCTAAATTAGTTTCAGTAGCATTCTTTTCAAATCCTTTTATAACCATTGGAATTACTAAAACATTTAAATCTCCTGTACTATTTAAACTAGGTAATTTAGCATTTTTTCCTAAATCATAATATGTAAAATTTTTAATATCATAATTGCTTGATTCTTTATTTTTAATAGAGATTTCATATGTTTTTTGAGATTTTCCTTCTGCTTTAAATGTGTAAGTTGTGTTTCCACTTGTTAAAAGCACAGATCCATCATTTACTAAATTATCATCGCTATCATATACATAAAAATCTTTAATTTTACTATTACCACTTGTAACAGTAAAATCATCATAATTAAAGAAATCACCAACTTTATATTCTTTATTAAATTCAATATTTAAAGAATTATCACCACAACTATTAACAATTGGTAATAATAAAGACATTGATAATATAAATAAACTTCTTTTCTTCATATAAATTACTCTTTCCTTGTTTCCTTATTAGACAATAAAGCAACAACTAATAGGAATACGGATGTTACTAAAAATAAAGCAATTGGAGCAACGAATGAAGTTGTCATAACACTTGTTTCTTTAATATTAGACGTAATAGTTAATGAAATAAACATAAAAACTAATACAAAAGAAATTATCGATGAAGCCATCTTTTTATTTGATGTAAGTAAATTTAAATTGACTAAAGTTAATATAACACTTACACCATACAAACATAAAGTTGTTATATATAAACAAAATGCATAAAAATAATTATTATATGCACTACTAGCTTTATCTACATAGAAATCAAAAGTATTTCCGCCAATTCCACAAACAGTCCAAAAACTAATTAAGAAGAATGCAAATCCTATCCCAAACAATATTTTTAATGATAATTTTTCATCACCATTAATGATTTTAATAACCATATATGTTATGTAATAAAGAGAATATAAAACCATTAAAGTTATAGTTAAAGATCCATCAAGACCAAAAACAGTTAAACCAACAGTAGTTAAAAAGAAATTGATAAAATGTAAATTATCTAAAGCTTTACTATTATTCCCGTTAATAATTTTAATAATGGACATAACAAGTAAAGCTACGCTTAAACCCATAATTCCAATAACCAAAACATATCCTACAATTAAACCTTTTATATGAGCACTATAAACCCCTCCAGTTAAACCACTAAAGATACCTAAATTATTATTAAAATAAGTAACAACATTACTATAATTTCTATAATTATTAAAAAGTCCACCAGTAATATTAATAAATGGTAAAATAATTCCTGCAGAAGCTATAACTGTGCTAAAAATAGCAAGAACTAAAGAAGTAATCGTATCGCTGATTTTAAATCTTTTCTTTTCTTTAACTATTTCATGACCACAAAATTCGCAAAATTTTGAATCTTCCATTATTTCTTTATGGCAATTTTTACATTCCATACATTTACCTATTCAACCTTAAACATCTCTTTTAATACTTCTACCATTAACTTCATTTGAGTAACTGAAACAAATTCAAATCTACCATGAGGATTAAAATCACCTACACCTAAATTAGGACAATTAATACCCATATATGTTATAGTTGCTCCATCTGTTCCTCCTCTAATAGGAGAATATTTAATTTTCATTTGTTTATTAATGTATGCTTTATTTATTAAATCAATAGCTCTTGTATCTTTAATAAACATTGGTTTCATATTCTTATATTCTTCTTTAATAGTTACTTCAACTTTAGCTTTAGGATATTTATTTAAAATAGTATCTTTAGCTTTTAATAACATATTTTCTTTTTCTTTTAATAAATTATAATCAAAGTCTCTAATTATAAAATTCATTGTAGTAGATTCACAATCTCCTTCAATAGAACATAAATGAATAAACCCTTGATAATCTTTAGATTTTGAAGGAATCATATCTTTTGGTAATAATGAAATATATTCATTTGCTAATAAAGCTGAATTAACCATGATATTATAAGCCATACCAGGGTGTACACCCACTCCATCAATTTTAACTTTTGCACTTGATGCATAGAAGTTTTCATAACTTGCTTCATAAATACTTTCTCCATCAAGAGTATATGCAATATCCGCATTAATCTTTTTACAATCAAAGAACATTGGTCCTTCTCCAATTTCTTCATCCGGAGTAAAACAAATTGCTAAATTGTATTTAAATTCATCTTTATGTGATAAATAATATGTTAAAAATTCAAAAATAATAGCTACTCCTGCTTTATCATCTCCACCTAAAAGATGTTCACCATCTGTAACTAATAAATCTTCACCAACAACTTCATTTAAACAAGGAAATTCTGATGGTTTCATTGTATATTTTTCATTTAAAACAATATCTTTCCCATCATAATTTAAAATTAATCTTGGATTTTTAATACCACCTTGTAACGCACAAGATGTATCCATATGAGATATCAACCCAATAGTTTTTTTACTTCCATTATTAATATGAGCATAAACATAACTATGTTCATCAACAAAACAATCTTCTACTCCTAATTCTTTTAAATCATTGAGTAAAACATTAGCAAAACCAGTTTGTGTTGTTGAAGAAGGATGAGTTCCACTTGTTTCACTACTCATCGTATCAATTGCAATATATTTTTTAAATCTTGATAAAATATCCATAACTATTTAGCAAAACCAAATAAGTACATGTTACTAGCTTTAACGCTAACAACAGCATTCTTTGTTTCTTCGCTTTCTCCTGTCTTAATCGTTTTATATGTAACTTCTTTACTTAATTTAACACTTATTTCAGTAGAATTAGATGTTAATTTATAATTTTTTATTTGAGTGCTTGATGATTTTGAAAAAGTATAAGTAAAATCTTTTTCTCCTGTTGAAATGGTTGCTTCTCCACTTGTATATGAATATTTAGTAGCATCATATGGTTCGCTAGTTGTATTTTGAACTGTAAAACTAATATTACAAACGATCATAAAATCTTTAAAATTAGAATTTTTAGAAACGATTGAACTTAAATCAAAAAGTTGAACAGCTGAACCACTTGTTGTAACTTCAACATCTTGAACTGTAGAAATATATCTATAATTTTCACTAGTTTGATCAGTAAATAATAAATCTGTAACATCTTTATTATCATAAACTAATCTATATTTTGGTGTATTTGCTACAACAACACATAAAGAAACTACACTAGCAATAATAGCGGCTCCTCCAAGTGTAGAACTTATAATAATAGCTAACTTTTTCTTATCCATAAAACTACCTCTATTTAATATTATATATTAAATCACATACATATTGTGCATAAATTTTAGCAACATTGACATTGTTTACTTTTTCAAATTCATCAAAGAAAGCATTAGAATTTACTTCACATAAAATTGGTTCATCGTTATTACCAAAAAGTATATCAATACCACAATAATCTAAATCTAATACTTTACTAGCTTTAATAGCTAAATCTAAATATTTTTTATCAGCATTAAATTTATATCCTTTTCCTCCAAATCCAACATTACTTCTAAAATCATTATTGTTTTTTCTTAACATTGTTCCAACAACTTTATGATCTATTAAAATTACTCTTAAATCTTTCCCATAGCTTTCTTTAATGTATTCTTGAGCAATATATGAATCATGCTTATATTTATTCATATATTCAAGCAATTCGTTTTCATCATTTATTAAGAATACATTTTTACCTAAAGAGCCATAAGATAACTTAAAAACCATAGGAAATCCTAACTCTTTTTTAATAAATTCAAAATATTCTTTATTTATTTCACTTGCAAAAGAATAACATAATAAACTTGGAATTGTTTTTGGCATTTTTATATTATTATTTGATAAATATAAATGAGTTAAAAATTTATTATCACATATCTCTATCGCTTTTGAAGAATTAATAACTTTATATCCAAGTTTTTCTAACATTAAAGAAAATATAGTGTCTTTATCAAAAAATATTACAAAATCATAATTATTATTTTCTTTAAAGTTGATATCATTATCTATCAAAATATGTAAAGATGCAGTGTCTTTTACATCTATATTTACACCTAATTTAATAAATTCTTCTTTTAATCTATCAATCTCATATAAATAAGCGCTATAT
>CAVDQJ010000026.1:0-9664 GCA_963611005.1 bacterium
GTCCAGCAATAATTAATCCATTCTTTGTCTTCTTTTCTTTCATAGATATTATTTTACATAAGTTTAATAAATATTTCATTATAATTAAATAAATTTAATTATATTTATTGAAAGAACGCTTTTAGATTACTAAAATTATAATTATGAAAAAGTTTTTTAAATTCATGAAACCTTATCGAGTTCAATTCACTTTCGCAGTGTTATTTTTAATGACAGAGTGTGGTCTTGAAATATTATTACCATTTTTAATGAATATATTAGTTAAAAATGGAATACAAGAAACTGATACAGGAACATATACCATGGATTTAAACTATGTTTTAATAATTGGATCAATAATGATAGCAATAGCGATATTTGCTTTCTTTTTAGGTACAATGAGCGCTAAATTTTCAGCTATATCTTGTAGAGGTTTTGGATATGAAATAAGAAAAGAAGAATATAAAAAGATTCAATCATATTCATTTAAAAATATAGATAGTTTTCAAACAAGTAGTTTAATTACTAGACTTACTACTGATGTTCAAATTATTTCTGATACATTATGTACTTCTCTTCGTCCTGCATTAAGAGCACCGATTAGCATGATATTTTCTTTAACTTTTGCTTTAATTATATCTCCTAAATTATCTTTAATATTTTTAGTAGCTTTAATCGTTTTAGCTGCGATTATGTTTACAATAATTTTTACAGTTAAACCTAAATTTAAATTAATTCAAAAACTTGTTGATAATATAAATAGAATAACTCAAGAATCCATAATCGCTATTAAAACAATTAAAGCGTATGTTAAAAAAGATTATGAAGTTTTAAAATTTAATGAAGCCAATACTAAATTAAAAGATACAAGTAAGAAAACATTATCAATTAACGCTTTATCAATGCCAGCAAGTCAAATAGCTAACTATACTACTATTTTATGTATTTTATTTTTCGGTGGTATGATGTATATGAATGCATCTACTGCTATCGCTTTAGAAGATATACAAACATTTTTAACATATGTTATGCAAGTTTTAGTTACAGTAATGTTGTTCTCTACTGTTTTAATGGCGATTAATAGATCTGCTGCATCACTTTATAGAGTTAATGAAGTTTTATCTACAGAAAGCGAAATAGTTGATAAAAAAGATAGTTTAGAAAAGATTAATAAAGGTGAATTAACATTTAAAAATGTTTATTTTAAATATAATAAAGATAGTGAAGAATATATTTTAGAAAATATTAATTTCTCTACTACTCAAGGAGAATTTATAGGAATTGTAGGTCAAACTGGTAGTTCTAAATCATCTTTAGTTTCTTTGATAGAAAGATTTTATGATGTAACTAGCGGAACTATATTAATAGATAATATTGATATTAAAGATTATTCAATTAAAGAAGTAAGAAATTCAATATCCATATCATTTCAAAGCCCAATTTTATTCAAAGGTACAGTTTTAGAAAATTTAAAATGGGGTAATAAAGATGCTTCAATGGAAGAAATTATTAAAGCTTGTAAAATTGCAGAATGTTATGATTTTATAATAAATAATTTAGATAATGGATTTGATACAATGATTTCTCAAGGTGGTACTAGTGTTTCAGGTGGTCAAAGACAAAGAATATGTATAGCTAGAGCTTTATTAAAGAATCCTAAAATATTGATTTTAGATGACTCTTTTAGTGCATTAGATAAAATAACCGAAGCTAAAGTTAAATCTAATATTAAAAAATATACTAAAAACATGACTACTATTGTTATTTCTCAAAAAATATCAACAATTCAAGACGCTGATAAAATAATTGTTTTAGATAAAGGAAAAATAACACATATTGGAAATCATGATTATTTACTAGAAAACGATGAAATATATAAAGATATCGCTTTATTACAATCTGTAGGAGGTACTAATAATGGAAAATAATAAAAAAACTAGTGCTTTTACTACATTAAAAAGATTATTAACTTATTTTGGTAAAAAGAAATATTTATTAATATTAGTGTTTTTCTTAGTTGTTTATACATCATTTGCTAATTTATATGGAACTTATTATTTAGGAACTATAATGGATACTGCTATTAAAAACAAAAATATGGATCAATTATCTACTTCTGTTATTACGCTTGGGGTTATTTATTATATAGGTGCAATGTGTGATTTAGCTTATACCCAAATTATGTCAAGACTTTCTCAAAATGTATTATTTTCTTTAAGAAAAGATTTAATGAATCATACTCAAAATATGCCTTTAGATTATTTTGATAAACATCATCATGGCGATATAATGACTTATTTTACAAATGATGTTGATACGCTTATCAACGCATTAAATGATAGTTTTGCTAATATTATTTTATCTAGTTGTAATATTGTAGGAACTATAATTATGTTATCAATTATAAATCCATATTTAACACTAATGGTGCTTTGTTTTATGATTATAATTTCTATATTTATATATAGAAATACTAAAAAATGTAGAAAATATTTTAAAAAGCAACAAGACGAAGTTGCTCAAATAAACGCTAGAATCGAAGAAGATATTAATGGTACTAAAGTAGAAAAAGCCTTTCTTCATGAAGAAGAAAGTTTTAAAAAATTTGATGAAGTAAATAAGGCTTGGAAAGAAGCTAGTACTAATTCTTTTTACCATACTCAATTAAACACACCATTTATTGTTACTACTTCCTATATCGAATTTGCAATTAGTTGCGTTGTTGGATGTATATTTTTAGTTAATGGTTGGTTATCTGGTATTGGTAAATTAACTAGCTTTATAGTTTATGTTCGTCAATCAACTCAACCATTTAATTTCTTTACACAACACATAAATACAATTTTAACAGCTTTAGCGGGTAGCGAAAGAATATTTGCATATTTAGATGAACAAGAAGAAAAAGATGAAGGATTTGTAACATTAATTAAAAAAGAAGATATACAATCTAAAAACTTTTTAGATAGATATGCTTGGATGTATAAAAAAGATGGTGAAGAAAAAATAATTCCTTTAAAAGGTGAAATTGTTTTTGATAATGTTAGTTTTTCTTATATCGAAGGTAAAGAAATACTAAAAGGGATATCATTTTATGCTAAAGCTGGTCAAAAAATCGCATTTGTTGGATCAACTGGAGCAGGAAAAACTACTATTATCAACTTAATTTCTAGATTTTATGATATTCAAGGCGGAAACATTTATTATGATGGAATAAACATCAAAGATATTAAATTAGATTCATTAAGAAAATCTATATCAATGGTAACACAAGATACACATTTATTTACTGGTACAATATTTGATAACATTAGATATTCTAGACTTCATTCAACAGATGAAGAAGTAATCGAAGCATCTAAAATTGCTAATGCACATGATTTCATTAAAAAACTACCTAATGGATATAATACAATGCTTTATGATGATGGAAGAAATTTAAGTGAAGGTCAAAGACAACTTATCGCTTTAGCAAGAGCTGCTTTAAGTCAACCACCTCTATTAATTTTAGATGAAGCTACTAGTAATATTGACACAAGAAGCGAAAAATTAGTTGAGAAATCAATGGATAAATTAATGGAAAATAGAACTGTTTTAGTAATAGCTCATAGACTTTCTACTGTTAAAAATAGTAAAGCTATATTGTATTTAGAAAATGGAAAAATAGTTGAAAGAGGAAGCAATGATGAACTTCTTTCAATGAAAGGCAAATATTATTCTTTATACAATGGTAAAATAGAATTATCTTAAATTTTATTTAGCTTGTTTAATAGATAACCCAATTCTTTTTCTTTGAACATCTACACTAATAACTTTTACTTTTACAATATCATTAATTGAAAATAAATCACTTATATTTTTAACATAACCATCACTACATTCACTGATATGAACAAGACCATCTTGATGAACATTGATATCAACAAACATACCAAAATCCATGATATTTCTAACAGTTCCTTCAAGAATCATGCCTACTTTTAAATCTTTAATATCTTTAACTGTATTATTTAATTCTACAATTTTAACAGAGTCTCTAATATCTCTTGCTGGTTTAATTATTTCTTGAATTAAATCAGTTAATAAATCATCTGAAACATTTAATTTTGCTTTTAATTCATTTAAATTTAATTTAGCAATCTTTTCTCTTTTTATATCTTCATCATCATTTAATAAGTCAATTGATGAGGCTTTTAATATGGTTTTTGCAATTTTATATGATTCAGGATGAATATTTGTAGTATCTAAAACTTCACTTCCATCATAGATTCTTAAAAAGCCTGCACATTGTTCATATGCTTTTGGTCCCATCTTTTTAACTTTTTTAAGTTCTTCTCTTGAATTGAATCTACCATTTTCTTTTAAATATTCATAAATATTATTTGCTAATGTAACATTGATACCAGAAACATATTTTAATAAGGAAACACTAGCGTTATTTAAATTAACACCAATACTATTAACACAATCTTCAACTACACCACTTAAAGAATCGTTTAATTTAGTTTGATTCATATCGTGTTGATATTGACCAACTCCAATAGATTTAGGATCGATTTTAACAAGTTCAGATAAAGGATCTTGAAGTCTTCTAGCTAAAGATATTGCACTTCTTTTTTCAACAGTTAAATCAGGAAATTCTTCTTCTCCTAATTTAGAAGCTGAATAAACACTAGCTCCACTTTCATTAACAATAAAAATTTTAATATTCAATTTATTTTTATCTATTATTTCTTGAAGTAAAGCTTCAGATTCTCTACTAGCAGTTCCATTACCTAAAGCGATATAATCAATCTTATTATTTTTAAATATTTTAAGTAAATCTTCTTTAGCCTTAATAACATCACTTTCTTTATTAGATGTTAAATAAGATACGCCTACAAATTGAGGTATACCAAATTCATTTACTAAAGCGTATTTACATCCAGTTCTAAATCCAGGATCAAAACCAAATATAACTTTATTTTTTAAAGGTGGATAAAGCAATAATGATCTTAAATTCTTTTTAAATACAATAATTGATTTATCTTCAGCTAAAGAAAATAATTCACTTTGTATTTCGTTTTCAATAGAAGGTAAAATCAATCTTTTTAAAGCATCATCTATACAATCTTTTAAAATATCTTTTAACTCGTTTAAAACATAATCTTTTAAAATATAATTAAATAAAATATCATAATCATATTCTAAATTATATTTTAAACATCCTTCTTTTTCTCCTCTTGATATAGCTAAAATTCTATGTGGAGGAATTCTTTTAATCTCTTCTTTATAATCTGCATATTGATTATATGTATCTTTTTCATCTTTTTTAATTTCTTTAGAAACAACTAAACCATTATCGTTAATATATTTTTTAATAAAGAAACGATATTTTGGTTCATCACTTATAATTTCACTAATTATATCTTCTGCACCTTGAATAGCATCTTCTTTAGTTTTAACACCTTTTTCTTCATTAATAAAAGAAGCAACATATTCATCAAAATCTCTATCGTTAACTCCGTCTAAAATATATTTTGCTAATGGTTCTAAACCTTTTTCTTTAGCAATAGATGCTCTAGTTTTCTTTTTAGGCTTATAAGGTCTATATAAATCTTCAACTTCAGATAATGTAGATGCTTTTAAAAATTGATCTTTTAAATCATCAGTTAATTTGCCTTGTTCTTCAATTGATTTTAAACATGTATCAATTCTTTCATTTAATTTTCTTAAGTAAGTTAATCTATCAAAAAGTGTTCTTAAATCAGAATCAGTTAAATTACCTGTTACTTCTTTTCTATATCTTGCTATAAAAGGAATTGTACATCCTTCATCAATTAATTTAATCGCACTTTCAACTTGAGAATTTTTAATATTTAATTCTTTACTAATGGTACTAATTATTTCCATAAACTAACTCCTTATAACAATTAAATTATACTAAAAATAATAGGGATTTAATATAGTTTTTATATATTTTTAATCTTTAGAAATGGTTAATGTAGCCTTATCATCATCCATGCTATTGATAGTGATTGTATAATTAAATGTATCGCCATTATTAAATTTTTGATCAACAAAATAATTAGATAAAGTCGAATAAGAAATTTCATCACCAGCAAAAAATAAATCGCTATTATTAGCCATTCTTTTATTGTATAAAAGAGTATTTTGTTTACTGACTAATGTAACTAATTTATAGTTAGGATTAATACTTCTTGATGGTGTATTCGATTGAGGTACATAATAATAACCATAATCATTATTAGATAAATCTAAAGTTAATAAATCACTACTTGTATAGCTATTAAAACCATTAATATCATAATATCCAATACGAGCATCAACATGATATACCTTTATACCTGATACTGTATAAAGTCTTGTATTATATAAATAATTATATTCATATGAATATGTAGCATCATTTTTATTTAATCCTGTAGGAGTATAATATTCTAATATTAAATATTCACTAAATGCAGAATTATTATAACTACTAGTAGGAATAATTAAACAATCTCCATTATTTTCAAAAGCATCTAAAGTAACTTCTATTTCACCTTTTAATGGATAATACATATCTACAAGTTTAGGAGTAACCCATCCTAATTGATATTTACTAAAAGAAGAATGATCTCCTACATTTCTATCCATCATATCAAGACCACCATTGCTTGAAAAATAAACATTTGATGCATATGTGTAATAATCATCTAATCCTAACATATGACCAGTTTCATGAGTTAAAGTATGAGCATCTAATCCTTCAGTAGATTTTCTATACAAAAATCCTGCACCCATATTAGCATATGCTCCTATTTTACAATCGGTTAAACTTGTCGCTCTACTTGAATCATATCTATACCAATATGTATAAGCCCAAAAACGATTTGATGTTATTTTATTATAATCAAATTCATTATAAATAAACCAAACACCATCAATATATCCATCATTATCTGAATCATAATCACTTACATGTTCTTTAATTAAAGAACCATTTACGGATATTTTTGAATATATTTTGTCGATTAAATATAAAGAATCCGTACCATAATTATCTACTTTAGAAATAAAATCACTTGATGTTATTGATGGTATACAAACATCACTAACTGTAATATCTAGTTTTAATTTGCCATAACTAGATTTATAGTAGTAACTAGCTAAACTTTCCCAGTAACTATTACCTTCAAAATTTTGATTAACACCTAATGTTGTTTTAAGTGTGCTTAATCTATCTTCTGTCCAATTATTAGATGTAGAAAAATCAGAAAATTGAATAGGAACAACTATTATTTTACTATTACCAACACTTGGAGTATTTACTTTTCCAGCAGCATATCCAACTTCTTTACTTGTAAATCTAGTATCTTCTTCATCTAAGGATATAACACCTTCTTTATTTTCAGTTATATTAATATATAATCTAGTAGATATATCACTATTATTTTTTAAATAAATATCTAAATAATATGAACCCAATACTGATGAATGAATTTTAGTTTCATCTATTATTAAATTTGATGAGCTAGAAACTATATCGATATCTTTAACACTTGTATTGCTTGGATAAAAAACAACATAATTTAATACATCAATTTCTTTATCTTTTTGAAGTTCTATAGCTTTAAAATATTTATTTACAATTCCTGTAGGATAAACTGTTTTTCTTTGAGTATATTCTATATCAATTCTTTTAACAACAACCATATAACCAGCTTTAACTGATAATTTTAATTGATTTCCAACAACATATGAATCAAAATCAGTTTCTTTTGATACATCATTTTTGCTTGTATATGTTATCTTATTTTCTTTTTCACCAATTGATACATATAAATCAGAAGAAGAATTGTTACTTGTTATACAAGCTTTAATTTTAATAGTTTTAACAACTAATTCATCTTCAAAATTTATAGTGATTTCCCCACTATTTATTAAATCTCCAATAACAACAGAATCTAAAGAATCATTTACTAAAACATTATTTGTTTCAATTGAAGAAATAGAAACATTTCTATAAACAGTGTTATCCATCAAATTTGATATGTTTTCCCCACTCTTTTTAAATCCAGCAAAAGAAATATATCCATTTGAAGATGTTGATTGTTTAACAAATTTAATAGTGATATTATTTTTTTCTTCAATCTTAAAAGTAGCTTGATTACCATCTACTTTTAAAACTTTATTATTAAATACACAATAATCTAATTGATATCCAGCTTTAGGAGAAAATGTAATAGTTATTTCTTCACCAATTTTACCTTTATTTTTTGATAAACTATAACTCCCAAAAGATTCAGACAAGTTTGTAACATCAATATCTTTTTCATTATCAACTAAACTGTTATTTATGTTACAACTAGTGCTTAAAAAAGATAAACTAAATAAGCTTAAAAAAGATATTATTCCTACTAGTCTTCTTCTTTTCATAGTTTTAATTTAATATTTTATTTATTAAAATTTGCTATCATCAATACTATTTAAAATCTTTATTTGAGGTTTTAAAATCTTTTTGATACTTCCATCTTTAAATGGATTGATTAAATGAGCTTTATCAATTAATTCTTGGAATGGATATTTTCCACCCATTTTTAATAATTTAATATATTTCTTCCAAGCTTTTTCTTTATTCTTTTCAAACTCATTTTTAAATTCAATAGCTAATACTTGAGCTAATGTATAATCGATATAATAGAAAGCTGTACAATAAATATGAGATTGTCTAATCCAAATATGACCATTAGCTAAATAATCAAATCCATCATAATTCATCCAAGGTCTATAAATCTTATCAATTTTAGCCCAATATGCACATCTTTCTTCATGAGTTGCATCAACATGAGTATATACCCAATGTTGGAAATCATCGACTTCAGCTCCATAAGGTAAAAATGAAATAGCACCACTTAAATGTGCAAATTTATATTTTTCATCTTGATCACCAAAGAAACCTTTCATATAAGGATATGCAAAGAATTCCATACTCATTGAATCGATTTCACAAGCTTCTAAAGTAGGCATTCTATATGAAGGCACTTTAATTGAACTTCCTAAATATCCTTGGAATGCATGGCCAACTTCATGAGTTAATGTATCGACATCTTGACTTGTTCCGTTACTATTAGCAAAAATAAATGGAGCTTTATAAGTTGGCATATATGTCATATATCCGCCACCTCTTTTGCCTTTTTTAGCGTCTAAATCCATTAAATGAGAATCAATCATAAAGTTAAAGAATTTACCTGATTCTACGCTCATATCTTCATACATATCTTTAGCTACTTTAACTAAATATTCACTATTTCCAACAGGAGTTGCGTTTCCTGATAAGAATTCAAGATTGTAATCTAAAAATATTGGTTTTTTAATACCAAGTCTCTTTGCTTGTCTTTTTCTTAATTTAGTAACAAATGGAACAACATCATCAATAATTTGTTTTCTATAGTTCTCTACCATTTTTGAATTATAATCAAGTCTTGATAATCTTAAATAGCCAAAATCAACATAGTTTTCAAAACCCATTTTCTTAGCCATTTTATCTCTTACATGGACTAATTTATCATATAAATCACCGAATTCTTTGTCGTG
The DNA here is from genome assembly GCA_963611005.1 of bacterium. Lineage (GTDB taxonomy): Bacteria > Bacillota_I > Bacilli_A > RFN20 > CAG-826 > Onthovivens. The sequence goes on from CAVDQJ010000026.1 coordinate 9,556, forward strand.
TTCTTCAATAAATCCATAAGATAATTTAGCAGCTTCAATTCTAGTATTTTTATCAGGATCACTTAAATATTTACCGATTTGAGATAAATTTAAATGTTCTCCTTTATAT
>CAVDQJ010000027.1:0-4417 GCA_963611005.1 bacterium
ATTTAGATTTATTCCCTTTAATAGATATTGTTTTTTCTCCTTACATGTAAAAAATCACAAGATAGATTAGTTGGTGGCTAACTATTTATTGTGATTTTTTACTTTATACATAAATTGAGTTAAAAAATTTGAAAAATAATCAATATAAATTGTAAATAAGTAAAAAATTACGATAATTCAGTAAAAATGCGATAGTTAGTGTATTCTAACTTACTGAATTAGTAATTTTTTACTTTTTTTACTATAGTAAATTTAGTAAAATAATGTTGATTATGAGGATTTAGATATGGACCAAGTAAGAATTATTGAAATAAAGGAAAACATTTTTAAATCTAATGAAGACGAAGCTAGTAAGCTTAGGGAAACATTAAAGAAAAAGAAAACGTTGTTGCTTAATTTAATGTCATCTCCTGGAAGCGGAAAAACTACTACATTATGTAAGACATTAGCTTTACTTCAAGATGAATTTAAAATTGCGGTTATGGAAGCTGATATCGATAGTGCAGTAGATGCTGAAACTATTTCCAAATTAGGAAAAGTTGAAGCGATACAACTTCATACTGGAGGAATGTGTCACTTAACAGCAGATATGACCCTTCAAGGTATTAATTCCTTAGAGACAAAAGATTTAGATTTAATTATTATTGAAAATGTTGGTAACTTGGTGTGTCCAGCAGAATTTGATACAGGTGCATTTAAAAATATTAATATTCTTAGTGTTCCTGAAGGCGATGATAAACCACTTAAATATCCTCTTATGTATCAAGTATGTCAATTATTCTTGATCAACAAAATGGATGTAGCTCCTTACTTTGATTTTTCTTTATCAAAGGCAAAGGATAACATAAAAATGAGAAATAAGGATGCTGTTATTATCCCAATCTCAGCAAAAACCGGAGAAGGAATTGAAGAATTTGCTTCTTGGTTAAGAAAAGAAATTAAAGAATTTAAAGGAGAATAAAAATTATGCCAGAAATGTCAAAAGCAGTCATCCCACCTCACATGAGTGATAAGGTTGCAAATGAAAAAATCGTTAAATTAGGTAAAAAAATTACTGATGTCTTTTCACACAAATTAGGAACTGTCAAAGTTGAAGACCCAGAATATTGGGGACTTGCAGAAATCGTTAGTGATGATATGGCTGATGTCGCATTAACAATGAAGTTAAGACATCACTATACATTTGCTCAACTTTGCAAGATGAATAAAGAAAAAGCAAAAGATAAAGAAAAATTCCAAAAATTATTGGATGAAATGGCTTATATCGGTCTTCTTGAATATGATTATGGATATCACTATGATCACAATGGAAGAACAGCTCCTTTAGGAGAAAGAAGATATACATTACCATTATTTGTTCCAGGAAGTGCTGAATTATTCAATATGGAAGAAATGTTTATCACTCCTGATGGAAAGAAAATGGATAACCCAAGACTTAGAGAACATCCAACAGTTGCATCTTTCTTTGAAAGAATGACATTTATTCCACTTGATGGAATTACACAACTTGTTCCTCCAGGAGGAGCTGGTGTTGGTATGCACGTTATCCCTGTTGAAAAAGCTATTTCAATGGAAAATAAGTCTGTAGATTTAGAACATTTATCATATTGGTTAAAGAAATATGAAGGACATATCGGTGTTGGACAATGTTCATGTAGAGCTAGTAGAGCTGCAATAGATGAAGGTTGTGCTGATGATCAATATAACTGGTGTATCGGTGTTGGTGATTTTGCTGATTATTGCCGTGAAACTGGAAAAGGTCACGATATTTCTTATGAAGAAGCAATGAGAATCTTAAAGATTGCTGAAGATAATGGATTTGTTCACCAAATCACAAATATCGATGGTGAAAATAAAATCTTTGGTATTTGTAACTGTAACGTAAATATTTGTAACGCTTTAAGAACATCTCAATTATTCAATACTCCAAATATGTCAAGAAGTGCATATACAGCTCATGTCAATGCTAGTAAGTGTGTCGCTTGTGGTAAGTGTGTTGAATACTGTCCAGCTGGTGCTGTTAAATTAGGACAAAAATTATGTAAGAAAGATGGTAGCCAAGTCGTATATCCAAAACATGAATTACCAGACAATATGAGTTGGGGTAAAGATAAATACGATGAAAACTATCGTGATAACAATAGAATTAACTGCTATGAAACAGGTACAGCTCCTTGTAAAACAGCTTGTCCTGCTCACGTAGCTGTTCAAGGTTACTTAAAACTTGCTGGAGAAGGAAGATATAAAGATGCATTAGCATTAATTAAAAAAGATAACCCATTACCAGCAATTTGTGGTCGTATTTGTAACAAACGTTGTGAAGAAGCTTGTACTCGTGGAACAATCGATAAAGCAGTTTCAATCGATGCTGTTAAGAAATTTATCGCTGAACAAGATTTAAAAGCTGAAACACGTTATGTTCCTGAAGTTGTCATCGCTTCAAATAGATTAGATCATTGGGAAGAAAAGATTGCTATTATTGGTGCAGGTCCAGCAGGATTATCATGTGCTTATTATTTAGCAACAAAAGGTTATAAACCAACAATCTTTGAAAAGAATAAAAAATGTGGTGGTATGTTAACTTATGGTATTCCATCATATAAACTTGAAAAAGATGTTGTCGAAGCTGAAATTGATATCATTAGAGAATTAGGCGTAGAAATCAAGACTGGTGTTGAAGTTGGAAAAGATATTACACTTGATGAATTAAGAGCTCAAGGATATAAAGCATTCTATATCGCTATTGGTTGCCAAGGAGGAAGACTTCCTGGTATTCCTGGAGAAGATGCAAAAGGCGTTGATATCGCTGTTAGCTTCTTACATGGAGCTAGCGAAAATCATGATCAACATTTAGATGGTGATGTTGTAGTTGTCGGTGGCGGAAACGTTGCTGTTGATTGTGCTAGAACTGCAAAAAGATTTGGTGCTAATAAAGTTAGTATGTTCTCTCTTGAAACTAGAGAAACAATGCCAGCTAGTAAACTTGAAATTCAAGAAACTCTTGAAGATGGAATTGAAGTTAACAATGCTTGGGGTCCAAAAGAAGTTAAGAAAGATGAAAATGGTAATGTTATCGCTATTGTTTTCAAAAGATGTACTTCAACAATCGATCCTGTAACAAAGAGATTTAATCCTCAATATAACGAAGAAGAAACAATCGAAGTTAAAGCAGATCATGTAGTATTTGCTATTGGTCAAGCTATTGTTTGGGGTGATTTACTTAAAGGTAGTAAAGTTACATTCTGGCACGGAAATTATCCAATCGCAGATAAATTAACTTATCAAACAGCTCAAGAAGATATCTTCGTTGGTGGTGATGTTTATACAGGTCCTAAATTTGCAATTGATGCAATTGAACAAGGTAAATGTGCTGCTGAATCATTACATAGATTTGTAAAACCTCATGCTTCATTAACTATCGGTAGAAATAGAAGAGACTTCGTTATGTTAAATAAAGAAGATCTTAAACTTGAAGGTTATGATACTTGTGGTAGACAAGAAGCTGGAATGGATGCTTCAATTGATACACATACATCATTTAAAGACGCTCACTTAACTTTAACTGAAGAACAAGTTAAGAAAGAAACAGCAAGATGTTTAAAATGTGGTGCTTCAGTTGTTGATCCTAATAAATGTATCGGATGTGGTGTTTGTACAACAAAGTGTGTATTCGATGCTATTTCATTAGTAAGAGATCATCCAGAAGCAACTCATATGATGAAATCTGAAGATAAATTTAAGGCAATCTTACCATACGCAATTAAACGTGGTATGAAGATTAAATTTGGTAAACATACAGCTGAAGAAAAAGCTTCAGAAAAGAAACATAAAGAGTATAAAAAGTCAGAAAAGAAAGCTAAAAAAGCTGCTAAAAAAGCTGCTAAAAAGAGCAAGTAAAGGATGCACGAGCTCGGAATAGTTTTTCATATCATTGATGAGATTAAAGAAGTAGCTATTCAAAATAAAGTAAAACATGTTAATTCAGTTACTTTAGAAATCGGTGAAGTTTCTACATTAGTTCCTTCCTATATGGAAGATGTGTGGAAATGGGCTGTTGAAAAGGAAGATTTAATGAAGGGTTGTAAGCTTAATATTGAAGTTATTAAAGCTGAAACTTATTGTGAAGACTGTGGATGTAGATACGAAACAGTTAAATATGCTAAAATCTGTCCTAAATGTGGTAGTGAACATACTTATCTTGTAAAAGGTAATGAAAAAAATATCAAAGAAATAGAAGTTATATAAGCTTTAAATTAAACAGGGATATAAAATATCCCTGTTTTTTTTATATACTTTATTGAATGAATATGTTTAAAAATATATAATATTTACATATGGAAATGAGTTTAGAACAACGTGAAACAAAGAATTTGATGTCTTATCAAGTTTTAAAATATATCGGTGCAATACTTTTATC
>CAVDQJ010000028.1:0-11694 GCA_963611005.1 bacterium
ATTTTATATTTATTGATTTGTATTTATTAGTTTATAAACAAGATAAAATCGAAAGAAAACATTAATTATTTATTTAATTAATCTATAAAAAAATGACCAGAAGAATTAACTTCTGGTCATTTATTTTTAAGCTATATTTTTATATGCGATAATTGTTTGATAAGCTTTTAACTTTGTTGAATTAGTTAATGTTAAACTTGAATCATTTAATGTATCAAGATATAAATTATATCCTTCAAAATTAACTGTTTCTTCACCTGCAACACCATTATTATAAGCAATCTTATAAGCTACATTATTTGTTTCATCTTTAATATCATTAACAATTGTTGCTCCATTATTTAATGTTGTTACTTCTTGTTTTACTGTTTCATCAGTATTTGTAGAATGTAACGCTTTAGTTTCTTGTTTGAACTTAATCATTTTTTGATAATTAGCAAATACATCCATGTTTTTAGCTTTTAATGAATAATCAAGTTCGTTTACTTGGAAGCTTGCATTATATGAATTGCTATTTCCTTGTTTAGTTCTTAAGAATTCTTCTCCTGCTAACATAAATGTAGTACCTTTTGAAGTGAATACTAATGAATTAGCAAGTACACACATCTTTTTAACTAAATCTTCATCACTAATTCCTGCAGCTTTCATTCTATCGTATAAAGTATAGTTATCATGACATGTTACATATTGAACATTTTTATCTACATCTGAAGAATATGTAATACCACTTTTAACAAGTTTACCACCTAAACCACCTTCAATAGCTTTAACATCATTTGAATTGATTGAAGTGTTGTTAACCCATCCTTTTTCTTTCTTATCGTTAAGTCCACCTTTAATTAAAGCGTCTCTCATTTGATCATTAAATGCACCATATCCATCATATTTAGAGATATTTGCTTGAGAAGCTGAAACACCGCTATCGATAGGTGATGTTCCTCCAGTCCATGGTTCACCATAAACTGTAGCACTTGGATTAATAGTTTTTAATGTAGAACTTAATTCTTTCATTGTATCTACATCATGTAAGCCCATTAAATCAAATCTAAATCCACCTAATTTATATTCTTTCATCCAGAATGATGTAGAATCAATCATAAATTTTTTAAACATATAACGGTTAGAATTTGTTTCATTACCACATCCACTACCATTACTTGCAACACCAGAAGAATATCTAAAATAATATTTAGGCATTAAATAATTAAAGTTAGAATTTTCTAAACTTGAAACATGATTATAAACAACATCCATAATAATAGTCATATTAGCACTATTATATGATTTAACTAATTGTTTAAATTCTCTAATTTTAGCATATCCATCATATGGATCAGATGAATAACTTCCTTCAAGTGAGTTGTAATTTAATGGATTATATCCCCAGTTAAATGTTTTTGTTGTTTCATCGTTATCTTGGTCGAATATTGGTAATAATTGAACTGCATTTACACCTAATTCTTTAATATGATCAAAACCAGTTTTAACAGTTGTTGAACCTGATGTATATGTTGTTCCAGCTAATTGAGCACCTAAATAAGTTTTACTTAATGAACTATTAGCTGTATCACTACTCCAAGTTGAAGATGAAGTAATATCTTGAACATGAGTTTCGTATACTGTTAATTCTTTATTAGAAACATTTAAATAATCAACACTATCCCAACCATCTGGATTAGTTTTTGAAAAATCAACAATCATACCTCTTAAACCATTGACACCAGTACTTTTTGCGTATGGATCAACGATTTCAACACCATTTTTAGCATTGATGTTATTATAGACAGTGTATGTGTAATATTTTCCTTCTAAATCACCACCGACAACATATGAATAAACAGCTTTATCACCTTTACTCATTTCATAACTTGTTTTGTTATCGCTTCCTTTTGTTGCATCAACTTTAGTAGGTGTTCCGTTATCATAAACATTTAATACGATTTTACTAGCGATTGGTGACCAAACTTTAAATGTAGTTGAAGTTTTAGTATAAATTGCTCCAAGTTCACCAGCATAATTGTATTTATTAGCAAAATCATCACTATCCATTAATACAGATGTTGAAATTTCTTTTTCTTTGATTTTTTGACTTTCTTTAAATCTTATTTTGACTTTATATACTGAACCAATTTTAAAATCATATTCACTCATTGAAATTGAATAAAATGTTTTATTTAATCCTTCTTCAGTTTTAATAACTGTTTCATCTTCATAAAGTTCATACTTATCAAAAGCTTTTGATGTTGAAAATTTCATTTCATGATCAACAGTTAAAATAGCCATATTAATTCTTTCTAAAGAAACTAAACTAGAATCATAATAAATTGTCTCATCTTGAGTAACAAGATACATATTGTAGTAACCATCTACTTTGCTCATGCTAGATAAGCTAAAATAACGATCACTTTCAATGTCTTTTTTAGACCAATCTATTGAAGAACCTTTACTTCTTGATTTAACAATAATACCAAATTCTCCATCTAAAGAATCTTTAAAATAATCATCTGATAAATCAAGTTGACAAATAGCTCCATAATCTCCAGATAATGTAAATTGATATTCTGCACCATCTTTATTTTCTGCCCAAATCCAAAGAGCCCAATCATCATAATTGCCATCTTCTCTAAGATAATTGATGTTTAAAACACCTTGTTCTTTTGGTGTAATTGGTTGAACTTTATCACCACTATCTCCACCATTATCTCCACCATTTCCATTTCCACATGAACAAAGAACGGTAGAAATACCAATTAATGATAAAACTTTAATTATTTTTTTCATTTTTTTCTCCTTAAATCTTGTTTAAAATAACTGTAGAATAAGCACCTATTTTTAATTTTCCATTTTCTAATGTAGGTATTTTTCTAGTAGTATTTATTGAATCTAATATCTTTGATGAAAAAGATACATCAACTTCTTTATTTAACTTATTAAAGTTATGAATTATAACTATTTTTTCATCATTTAAAGATAATTGATAAGCTAAAATATGTTCGTTAGTTGTATTTAATGAATTTGTTAAATCGGTATAAATAGCATTTTTAATAAATGGATATTTATTTCTAACATTAATAACTTTTTTATAATGGTTAACTAAAGAATAATTAGTAGAAAGCATATCTTCAACTCCCTTACTAACTTGAGTTGTGTTATCTAAATCTTTTCTATTTTTTTCAGGGAATGAACATTCACCTGTTTTATTTTTTTCGCTCCAAACCATTGGAAGTCTTCTTTTTACATCACTTAAATCATCAGGAGATGTACATCTTTCTCCTACCATTTCAATTTCTTCACCATAATAAATATATGGAGTTCCTGGTAAAAGTAAATATGCTGAAGCACAACTTTTTGCATAATCACCATAACAGTTTTTAGAAACTCTATCCATATCATGGTTGCTTAAAAAGTAAGAAGAATAACCGTTTGGATTATTTACTTTTCTAATACCTTCTTTAGCTTCAATAGTTGTTGAAAATCTTTGAGCATCGCTTGTACCTTTAGCTACACCGATAATAGAATCAAATCCACTACCTTTTATTGAACTAGAAAAATCAAAGAACGATTCCATTCCAGATTTATAATAATCATTAATTGTAGAAAGATTAGACCAGCATTCACCAACGAATTCGATTTTATTATTAATGGATTTAACGTAATCATTAAGCCATTTTAAAAATTCAACATTAGCCGATGTAACATTGTAATAATAGTATAAAACAGCATCTAATCTAAATCCTGATACACCTAAATCTATCCAATATTTAACTATTCTTTTAATTTCTTCTCTTAATGAAGTTGAAGAAAGATTAAAATCAGGCATTCCTGAATCAAATTTTCCTTCATAATATAATTGATCATATTTATAATAATCACCTGATCCAGTATTTGACCAATTGTACCAATCAGCTTTACTTGTTGAATCGGTATTATTATTCATTTTATCTTGATAAGATTGATAAAACCATGGATTATTTTTAGCACTATGATTGATAACTAAATCCATCATAATACCAATATTGTATTTTTTTGCTTCGGTAACTAATGATTTAAAATCATCAAGAGTTCCGTAATCGCTATTTACATTATAGTAATCAGTTACATCATATCCATGATATGAACCACTACTATTAAAAGGCATTAACCATAAATTTTTAACGCCTAATTCTTTTAAATAAGGTAATTTAGCTTTAACACCATTAAAATCACCTATTCCATCATTATTAGTATCATAAAATGATCTAACAAAGATTTCATAATTTACTGAACTATTTTCATTTGTAGAAGATGAATCAAAAACATAATTACTGTTTTTGTCATCTTCCATTTTAACATCAATTAAATCATCACAATCTCCAAAATCTGGATCGCATTGTACTTTTTGTTCACCACAACTTGATAAAACAACTAAAGAAAGTAATGAAACGACTAATAATTTTTTATTCATATTAACCTTTAACAGCGCCACCAGTAACACCACTAACGTAGTATTTTTGTAATCCTAAGAATAAAGCTGTAATAGGAATAGCAATAAAGACACCACCAGCAGCAAATTGAGTGTAATAAGTAATTGTGTAAGAATAATCACCCATCATCTTATAAAGACCAATAGCAACTGTCCAGTTATCACAGTTTTGAAGTCCAACAATATAACTTGATGTGACATATTCACCCCAAGGACCCATAAATGATGTAAGAATTGTATAAACAACAATTGGTTTAGCTAATGGAAGAATAATCTTCCAGAAGATTTGTGATTTAGTAGCACCATCGATCATAGCAGCTTCATCAATTGATTTTGAAATAGTATCAAAGAAACCTTTAGAGATATAATAACCTCCTCCAGCACCAGCACTATAAATAATAACTAATGAGAAATAACTACCTTGTAAATGGAAAATTTCTTTCATGACCCAATACATAATAATCATAGATAAGAAACCAGGGAACATACCAATAATGAGGTTCATTCTCATTAAAACGCCTCTTCCTTTGAATCTAAATCTAGATAATGCATAAGCTGTTCCTAAAACAAATATTGTAGAAATAATACATACAAGAACAGAAACAATTAATGTATTTAATACCCACTTTAAGAACAAACCATCTAAAGCGTGTGTTGCAGCAGTTGCATCGCTGCTACCTGTCAAAAGATTAATGTAGTTATTGAAAGTAAATGATGAAGGGATAAGTTTACTTCTTGAACCAAGTCCATCCCCAGAAAATGATTGTAATATAAGCCATACAATTGGTAAAACCCAAAGTACAGCCATAACTGTTAATATGACGTAAATAATAATATTTGAGATAATACGTCCTGCTTTTAAACTTTTCATATTATTGGAATTGATCCTCCTCTTGTACTGAACCGGATTTGTTATACATTACGATTGAAATGAATGAACAAATGACGAAGATAACGATACCAACAGCACTAGCAATACCATATTGAGGGTTAGATGTGTTAGTAACTAACTTGTAAAGGAATGTGATTAAAAGGTCAGTATAACCAAGACCAGCTAAAGCGCTTCCTGGATAAGAAGGTCCTCCACCAGTTAAGAAGTAAATAACGTTGAAGTTATTAATATTACCAATAAATTGAGTTATTAAGTATGGACCAGTAACGAATAAGATATAAGGCATTGTAATCTTTAAGAATTGTGTTACAGTACCAGCACCATCAACTTTAGCTGATTCATATAAATCGTTAGGAATATTCATCAAGATACCTGTTGTTGATAAGATAGTATAAGGAATACCAACCCAAACGTTAACCAAGATAATGATGATCTTTGTAACAATAGCAGCATTTGTGGAATCAGTACCAAATCCTAATTGTTTACCAAATAAATTAAAATATAATGTACCGATAGCACCAGTATCTTTTAATAAAATACCAATACTCATTAAAGAAATAAATTGAGGAATAGCAATTGTAAGAACAAAAATTGTTCTCCACATCTTCTTTAATCTAATTCCTTTTTTATTGATCATTAAAGCGACAATGATACCTAAAATATAGTTAGAGAATGTAGCTATTAATGCCCATAATAAAGTCCAAACAAATGTTTTACCTAATGCAGTAGGAAGAATAGCTAATGCGCTATCTGCAGGTGCATTAAATAAGTTAATAAAGTTATCAAATCCATTCCATGTAAATAATTGAGTTGGAGGGATATGACCTTGTGAATAGTTTGTAAATGCAACAAGAATTGAGAAGATTAATGGAACGATTGTAAATAAGGCAATTCCAGCAATAGGAAGAGCTAAAATCGTAACATGGAATTTTTCATTAAATAAAGATTTAATTTGTTCCTTGAAAGATTTTGATCTACCTTCATATTTTTCTTCATGACTATCAACATAAGAAATTCTTGTCTCTTTTAATTCAAGTAAATCATTTTTTGCATCATCACTACTCTTTTTAGTTAATACTTCTCCATTAACTAAAGAAATACCCATATAATTAACATATTCATTAGCTTGTGCATAACTAAATTTATAGTTAATCATCATGTAATCTTTAACGCTTTGTAAACAATATTCGCTTTCTTTAAAGTTTGTTTTTAAATACTTAACATCACGTTTAGCGGCATGAGTTACTTCTTTAATTTCTTCAGCTCTCATAGCTTTAGCGTTTTTAACACTTGGAAGTTCATTTAAAGAATTATTTAAAACAGTGTTATCATGAACAAAATTAACATCGAAATCTTCAAGTTCTTCATCACTAGCTCCATCAGCAACCATTTGTTTTCTTTGAGCTTTATAATTAAGAGCTAATTCTTTAATTTGAAGTGAAATGGTATTTCTTTTCTCTTCAATTTCATCAAATTTCTTATTAATTTCAGCGACTTTAATATTCGATGTTTCTTTTAATTCAATAATCTTAGCAGCATTTTCTTTGTTTTGTTCTTCGTTTTTTCCAATTTTAGAAGCATAAACATCAACAAATGTATCATAATTTTCTAAGAATTTAATTTTTGAATCATATTCTGCAACTTTAATATGATAAACATTGAATTTACCATATTTTGAATTATTTGTTGTTTCTTGAACAAAAGCGTATGGAGAATAACATTTTTTAATTTCACTTAATTTATGTTTTTCTTTCTTTAATTTTGTATCAATTTTACTAAGTTTAGAAGAACTATTTCCTTTAAAGCTTTCAAGTTTTCCTTCTTGTTTATCTAAGAAATCTTCAAGTAAAGCTTCATGTTCTTCTTCAATCATTTCAGCTTCATCATCATCTTTAGCTTTATTTGCTTTAAATTCAAGTTTAGCTTTAAACTCATCAAGTTGTTTTGCTTGTTTTGCAACAAATTCTTCTAATTTAAGATTATATTTAGTAATAAAAGCTTCTTTTTTAGCTTCTTGTTTAGCAATAACTTGTAATTGTTTTGCTTCTTTTTTGCATTGATCATAAGCTTTATCAATTGTTTCATAAATAAGATATTTTGAATATTTTTTATCAAAGCCTGGAATTTTTTCATCTAAATAAGCTTCGATTTCTTCTTTATGTTCTTTTTTAAAATCACTCTTTTTTACTCCATTAGCAAAAGCTTCAACTATTTGATCGTTTAACTTTGTAGAGTATTCTTTATTACCATTAATAACAGCTTTAAAATCGTTAAATTTTTGAATTCTATTATTTGCATAACCACTATTAATCGATCTTAACCAAATATAAATAAAGATAAGTAATGATAAAGTCCATAATAAACCGAAAATAAGTATTAAAATGGAGTTATCACCACCACCAGCTTGTCCCCATTCATCATCGCCAGCTGTAGAATCATTAGCAACAGTACCTAAAGTACCTAATTTTGAAACACTTGGAATTCCAAATAAACAGAATAAAGTAATATATCCTATCTCAAATATTAAATATAAAAAGCCATTTACTATTTGTTTGTGTTTAAAACTCGAAGCACCAAAAACTACATACGATAGTCTTCCGCTCCAATCATTGTATAAAAATTGGTGACATTTTCTTTTAAAGAATTTATAAATAATTACAACACCTTTAACTAAATAAATTCCAATTAATTTAACAAAATGCCACAACGATCTAAACATCGAGACTACTAAATCGACAATCCATAAAACTATTTTTAAAAGAAAAGACAACACATTCTTAAAGAAATATGTTGCTTTACTCATTTGGTGAGTCTTTTTAGTAAAAACATTTAAATCAGAACCAGTGTCAATATTTTTTTCTTCATCAAGTTCCATATTTTTCTCCCCATCATTATCTATAATATATAGTAAATATTTTTAAATTTATCAAAATTCCAGTAATAAATTTAACAATACTTATAAAGTCAATAGACTAACGGACGAGTCCGTTAGTCTATTTTAAATCTTAATTTAAGTTAATTAAGCACCAGTAGTTCCTGATGATGATTTTCTTAAAACGTTACATGTAGTTGTTAAGAAATCTTTCCATTCAGTAACTGTATGTTCTGCACCTGCAGTTTGACCAGTAGCAAGAATTCCATCATAAATAGCTTGTCCAATAGCTTTACCTTGATCCCAATATCTTCCTTCAGCTGAAATTGCTTGAACTGCAGCGAATTCGTTTTGAGCAGATAATGCTTTTGTAGCAACATTAGCATGTTCTGTATATCTTGGATCTGCTAAAGCTTCATTATTACAAGGAATTGATGATCTAGCTTCGAATCTTTTTAATTGAGCTTCTTTACTTGTTAATAATTCAGCAATTTTAGCAGCTTGAGATTGTTCAGATGTTGGTCTATATTTGTTAATAACATAGATTTTACTACCTGTAAATGATGCCATTTGATGAGCTTCACCATCAACGTTATATGTAGGTAATTTACATGCGCCAACATTTTCTTCACCGATTGCTGCTACTAAGTTAGGAAGCATCCAAGTTCCACTAACACCAGCGACCATTGTACCATCTTGGAATCCACTTACCATAACATCATCACCACCCATGAGTAATGTATTTGTATAAGTTTTATTAATTAATTCACTAACAGCTTTAACAGCTTTAGCACAAATTTCTGTATCCCAACCGATTGTGTAAATTGCTTCACCACTTTCATTTGCAGCAAATCTTAATGAATCTGGACCTGCAACACCTTGAGCTTGAGGAATTGAGTTTGCATACCATCCATTAGCAAGATCCATTCTAAATTTCTTACCAGCAGCTTTAGCAGCACCTAAAACGCCTTCGAGTGTTTTAGCTTGTTCATCAGTAACAGCTCTCTTATCATAATATAAGAAATATCCGTTATCAGATGTAATTGGGAAACCATAAACATCACCGTTTACTGTAGCACCAGTAACTGCAACTGTTGTATCATTAGCTTTAATTTTTTCTGAATAGCTATTTGGTAATTTTGCGATAACTTTTTTGGTAACTAAGTTAAACATATGGTCATCAGCAACAGCGACAAGAGCTGGAGCATTTGAAACTTCAGGGTCTGAAGCTAAAGTTGTACCACCATCAGCTTCACTAACAGCTGTAAATCTAAAACTAATTTTATCACTAGCTGTTTTGTTGTAATCATCAATAACTGATTTAATTACAGCTTGTTCTTCTGAAGGTGCCCAAATCATGATACCTTCGCCAGTGCTTCCACCACAAGAAGCGACTCCTACTAATGCACCAAATGCAAGTACACTAGCACTTAATAATTTAATTGATTTTTTCATTTTATATTCTCCTTTTTAAATTATTTAATTAATTATGCTGCTGTTCTTTCAGAAATAATCATTTTCTTTGATGTATCAATCTTATCAGCATTATTAAATGGATATTCATAGAATGTGATAGTGACACTGACATCAGCAGTACATTTAATATTACCAGATGCACCGTCAGAACCTGCACCAGTAATAGATGTTGTAGATTTTGTTAAATCAACATTAGTAATATCATAATTTGGTTGATCCCAAGTTGATCCAGATACAACTTTATATTCTTGATTTGCCTTGAAATCAAAATCTAAAGTATAAACTCCGTTATCTGCTTTAGTAAATTTTAAAGCTGCTGTTTGTTGTGAAAATGCAGGTGACCATGCTGTGTAACCTTCAATGTAATCAATTGAACCTGTTAAAGCAAGAGTTAAATCTTCCTTATTCCATGGTTCAGTGTTTTGTTCAAATTCATTGTTAGTTGAATTACAACTAGCAAGTCCGCCTAAACATGCGAGTGCAGCTACTGCTAATAAACTACTTTTTTTAAACATATTTTCTCCTTTCATTATTTATTTACCTTAGTAAATATGTTTTTTATTAAACTCAATTAAGAGTTATAACCTAATTAAGTGCCATTTCAGTTTCTGGATCAAAGAAATGAATCTTTTCACCAATAAACTTAACTTTTAAGGCATCTTTTGATTTAATGATTTGACTTGCTGGGAATTTTGCAATTAAATCAGCTCCGCCAAAATCACTATGTACATAATATTCATTACCTAATAACTCAGCGACATTAACATTAATATCAAATGTATTAGCGCCACTTTCATCTGTAGGTAAAATATTTTCTGGTCTAATACCTAAAATAACATTTTCAGGAATATCTTTTCCTTCGTATAAATTTTTAGGAACAACGATTTCATGACCATCACTTGTTGTTGCAACACCTTTTTTAGCATCAAATTTAACTTTTAAGAAATTCATTGCAGGTGAACCAATAAATCCAGCGACAAACAAGTTAGCAGGATGATTATAAATTTCGATTGGAGTACCAATTTGTTGAACTCTACCTAATTTCATAACAACGATTCTGCTTGCCATTGTCATAGCTTCAGTTTGATCGTGAGTAACATAAATTGTTGTTGCACCAAGTGCTTCATGTAATTTAACAATTTCACTTCTCATTTGAACACGAAGTTTAGCGTCTAAGTTACTTAAAGGTTCATCCATTAAGAAAACTTTAGCATTTCTAACAATAGCTCTACCTAAAGCAACCCTTTGACGTTGACCACCAGAAAGAGCTTTTGGTTTTCTATCTAAATATTCTTCAATTTGAAGAATTCTAGCTGCTTCATGAACTCTCTTATCAATTTCATATTTTGGCATTCTTCTAATTTTTAAACCAAATGCCATATTTTCATAAACTGACATATGAGGATATAATGCGTAGCTTTGGAAAACCATAGCAATATCTCTATCTTTAGGTGTTTTATCATTACAAAGTTCATTATCAATATATAATTCACCTTTTGTAATATCTTCAAGTCCTGCGACCATTCTTAATGTTGTTGATTTACCACATCCGGATGGACCAACAAAAACAATAAATTCGTGTTTTTTGATATCTAAGTTAAAATCAAAAACAGCTTGAACGTTATTATCATATATTTTATCTATATGACGTAATGAAACAAAAGCATCATCATTAGAGACTTCTTCGACTTTTGAAGAATCAATGTTCTCATCTTGAGGCTCTCTATCTACCCCATTGCTAATAATAGCATCAGTCTTTTTAGCTACCATAACTTCCTCCATAAATTAAATTTTAAAAAATTATTTTAATTAGATTAAAACATTATATGTTTCAATGTAACCGCTTACATTATATTAAATCCAATTATACATTGTCAAGTGTAAAACATAAAAAATATTGATAAAATCAAACTTTTTTTATTTTTTTAACATTTTTTAAAATAATATTTTTCATTTTTTACAAAAAATTCATTTTATTTCGATGTAGTCGAT
>CAVDQJ010000029.1:0-4759 GCA_963611005.1 bacterium
ATTTAATAGGTACAATCAATTTAAATTTTTATTATTTATATATAAAAAGTATAAAAAAAGACAAGTGATAATCTTGTCTAATTTATTAATGTGGTGGCCCAAGTGGGACTCGGACCCACGACATAAGGATTTTCAGTCCTCCGCTGCTACCAACTGAGCTACCGGGCCACTTATATTAAATAAGGGCTTTACAGCCCAAATTTACAATTGCTGGCGGACCAGACGAGAATCGAACTCGCGATCTTCGCTGTGACAGAGCGACATGTTAACCGCTACACCACTGGTCCGTGTGCTTAAATAATATATCATAAAACCATATTTTAAAGCAAGAACAATTTTTATTTTTTTTAATTATTCTTGCTTTATATGATTTTTGAATAACTATTGTTTTTGAATTTTGCCTTTAGATTTGCCTTTTGAAGCGTGAACTCTTAAGGTTGCATCTTGATTATTTGATAAAGTTTTTGCATAAGCCATAGCTTCTTCTTTAGTATCAAATAATTTAATAGCTTTTTCACCATTAGCTAATTTGATAGCCCATTTGCCATCTTCTTTTCTTTTAGCTAAATGATATGATTTACCAGATGTTGCATCTTTTTTAGCTGCAGCTGGTTTTTTAGCAGCTGTTTCTTTTTTATCAGCAGCTGGTTTTTTATCTGTTGATTTAGCAGCTGTTGTTTTCTTTGCAGCTGGTTTTTTAGCTGCTGTATCTTTCTTTGTTGCCACTTTCTTTTCTCCTTTTTTAGCTGCAGGTTTGCTTTCTGCAGGTTTTTCTTCTTTAACTGGTTCTTCAGCTGGTTTTTCTTCACTTGCTGCACTAGCAACTACTGCTGCTTCAGCTACAACTGGTTCTTCAGCTGGTGTTTCTTCACTAACAGGAGCTTCTTCAACTGCTGGAGCTTCTTCAACTTTTTCTTCACTAACTGGTTCTTCAGCTGGTGTTTCTTCAATTGCTGGAGCTTCTTCAGCTTTTGGTTCTTCAGCTGATTCTTCTTTTTCATCAAAATTATAAGAAACTGGTTCTTCAGCTGGTTTTGTATCATCTTCAATTGCAACACCTTTTGCAACTGGTTTATCTAACATTGATTTAAGATATGTGATAACAGTTAAAATAACACCAAGAGCATAAGTAATACCACCTGCAACAGCTAAATATTGATATGTTTCAGAAATACTAGCTTTTCCTACCATAGCTTGTTCACTGTACCAAATTCCATATCCAGCAAGGCCAGTAAGACTTGAAGCTAAAAAGCCTAAAACAAATGTAATAGCTAAATGAGAATATCTCTTTCTAACTAATACAACGATAAAGTGTACTACTGCTAAAACTGCAACAACGCCGCTTAATACACCTGAAATAGTTGTTATTCCTTGTATTTGAATAGCAGCTTTAAGTGCTTCAGTTGTTGTATAAGCATTTGCAAGGCCTACAAATCCTGCAACAGTACCTAATACTAACAAGACAACACTTGTTATAAATAAAACTAAGGTTGATTTTTTCATATAAATTCCTCCAATGCATATATTTTAACAAAAAACAATATTTTTTTCATTAATTTTATGTTGTATTATAAATATTATTATGAAAAAGATTATTGCAATAACCGGTGCAACCGGTAATATGGGAAAACAAGTACTACTTAAACTTTTAGAATTAAATGAAGTTAGTTTAATCAAAATTTTGGTTCCACATAATAATAAAAAATTTAAATTAATAAAGAAATTAACTAAAAAACACAAGGATAAAGTTGTCTATATTCATGGATTACTTCAAGATAAAAAAGCTATAACTGAACTTGTTAAAGATACTGATTATGTTTTAAATATGGCTGCAGTTATTCCTCCTAAATCTGATAAATATCCTCAAGAAGCTTTTAATTGTAACTATTTAGGTGTTAAAAATTTAGTTGAATGTATTGAAGAAATAAAAGTTAATCAACCTAAATTAATACATACTTCTACTCTTGCATTATATGGAAATAGAACATATAAACATCCATATGTTAGAGTTGGTGATCCATTACTTTTTTCTCCTCTTGATGTATATGCTTTAACTAAAGCAAGAGGTGAAAAAGAAGTATTAGAATCTTCTATTACTTCTTGGACAGTTATAAGACAAACAGCTATGATTTATAAAGAATTAATGATGGCTAATATATCAGATGGATTAATGTTTCACACTCCATTTAATTCATTTTTAGAATGGGCTAGTGCTGAAGATAGTGGACTTTTATATGTAAATATTATTAAAGAAGATATAAAAGGTAACTTAAATAACACTAATTTTTGGAAACATATATTTAATTTAGGTGGAGGTAAAAAGAATCAAATAACTGGTTATGATACATTAGATATTGGGTTTAAGATTATTGGAGGAAGTGCCAAAGATTTCTTTAAACCTAATTATGATGCTAGTAGAAACTTTCATGGTTGTTGGTTTAAAGATTCTTTACTTTTAGATGATATGTTCCATTATATTCATGATGATTATGAAACTTATTTTAATAATATTGCTAAAGAACATTTCTATTTTTCTTTAGCTAAAATATTACCTAAAAAATTAATAGGTGGATTAGTTATTAAACCATTATTAAAAGATAGTAATGCTCCTACATATTGGGTAAAGCATAATAACGAAGCTAAAATACATGCTACTTTCTATAGTAAAGATTACTATGATTCAATTGGTACAGATTGGAATAAATTCAATCTTTTAAGCGAAAATAAAGATTATGATGGTAATTATATTTCTTTAGATGATATAAGAAATAATCCATCTAAATATGATTTAAATTACTATTATGATATTGATAAACCTTATGAAGAAATAGATATTAATGATTTAATTAATGTCGCTAATGCTCATGGAGGTAAATTATTAACTAAAGAATTTAAAAAAGGTGATATATATACAAAACTTGAATGGTTAACTCAAGATGGTATTAAATTTACTTCTACTCCTTTTACTATTTTAAAAGGTGGTCATTGGTATAATTCAAGTTATGAAGATATATCTTGGGAATTTAATAGATTAGCAAAAAAAGATAAGATATATGCTCAAATTTGGTATGATGATCATCTTAAAGATGAAGATGTTATATATTATTGTGATAAAGAATTTAATTCTTATTTAAAGAAGTTTTAATATATCATTTACAATAGTTTCATTATCCATTTTACTATCAATAAATGCATCATTAAGGTCTATAAAATCATAATAGACCTTTTTTAGTCCATAATTTAATACCTTAATATTTTTACTAGAAAGATATGAAGATATTTTATAACCATATCCTCCTTCTTTAATACCATCTTCAATAGTAACTATAATCTTATGAGTTTTAGTTAATTCATCTATAAAATCAGTATCTAAAGAAGATATATTTAAAGCGTTAATAACACTACTAGATATACCTTTATTTTTTAAAATAGTATGTATTTCCTTACTCTTTTCTTTCATTAAGCCTACACCAAGTAAAGCTATATCTTTTTCTTTAATTAAATAAGAATAAGAATTTATATCTTTAGTTATTATTGTTTCATTTTCTAAAGCAACTCCATATGGTTGTCTAATAATAAATGTACCTTCGTTATTAATAGCGTATTGTAAAATAGATATATATTCACTTAAATAACAAGGAGAATAATAATTAATATTAGGAATATTAGAAATATAAGGTATATCTAATACATTTTGATGAGTAGCACTTGCTCTTTGATATCCACTATATCCTACTATTAAAATCATATTAGGTTTATTAAGTGATATTTCATGAGCTATTTGATCAAATCCTCTTTGTAAGAAATTACTAGAAACATTGACAATTGGTTTTAAACCATTTTTACTTAAACCTATTGCAGTAGATAATGCGGTTTGTTCAGCTATACCTACATCGATAAATCTATTTTTATATTTATTTCTTTCAACACTAGTAAAACCAAAATTTTTAGGTGTACCAGCTGTTACTAAAACAGTATTATCTAATATATCTAAAACATTAGAAAAATATTCTTTATTTACAATTTCATATGTTTTTCCTACATATTTTTTAAGTTCTCCATTATTTATATCAAATGGAAATCTATAGTGCCATGCTTCTTTATTATTTAATGCGTAACTATATCCATGTCCTTTAATAGTATGTACATGCACTACTATTGGTTTTTTATAATCTTTAATTTTTAATAATTCTTCAATTAAAATATTTACATCATTACCATCTTCAATATATTTATAATCAAATCCAAAATCTTTAAATATATTATGATTTCCTTTACCATTATGTTTTTTTAAATAAGATAAAGATTTATATAATGCTCCACTATTGTCTGCAATAGACATATCATTATCATTTAAAATAATAATAAAATTAGTCTTTAATTTACCTACATTATTTAATCCTTCAAAAGCTTCGCCTCCTGAAAAAGATCCATCTCCAATTAAAGAAATAACATTATATTTTTCTTTTTTAATATCTCTAGCTAATGCTAAACCATTACCAATAGATATCGAACTTGAAGTATGTCCTAATGTAAATAAATCATATTTAGATTCATTAATATTTGTAAAAGAAGCAGTATTTGTATATGTTTTTAAATCTAAAAACATATTCTTTCTACCTGTTAATATCTTATGAGTATATGTTTGATGAGATACATCAAATACTAATTTATCTTTATTTAAATCAAATACATATTCTAAAGCTACAATTAATTCAATATCACCTAAATTACTAGCTACATGTCCACCATATACACT
>CAVDQJ010000030.1:0-4894 GCA_963611005.1 bacterium
TTCGGGGGGGGGGTTATTATATTATTGTTCAAATTTATACTAAATTAAAAAATTATATTTAATACTGTTAATGTTTAAACATAATCTCTTAGTTGAATCTGATTAAGAATTTTTAAGGAGAATAATAATGAAAAATTCAAGAAGAAGAAATGTTGTAGTTGCATCATTAGTTGCTCTTTGCGCTACAATAGGAGTCGTTGGAACTGTTACATATGCTTTATTTACTTCAAATAGTAATGTAAATATTGCTGTTACTTCTGGCAATATTGATGTAAAAGCGACAGTTGTAGAAGACTTAACAACAAGTCATAAAGAATGGGACAGTGATACTAATGCTTATGTTGAAAAAACAGGATTTTATTCAGGAGAAGCAACATTAGATACTACTAAACAAACTTTAACACTTTCTAAAATGTTACCAATGGATAAAGTTAGTTTTAAAATTAAAGTAGAAAATAAGAGTGATGTAACTGTTAAATATAGAACAATCGTTAAATCATTAGAAGATACAGGCTTATTAGAAGGATTAAAAATAACAATTGATGATGAAGAGTTTGATGGAATTGAAGCTAGATCGAGTTATGTAACTTGGGGTGAAGCTGGTGAAAAAACAATTAATGTTGTTATTGAAATGCCTGAAGATACAGCGATTGAATATACAAATAAATCTTGTAAATTATCTTATCTTGTAGAAGCTATTCAAGGAAATGCTAAAGCTGAAAACTATGAAGTTGTATACCCTACAGGAGTCAATAAATCTTCATTCCCTGAAGGAAAACCTGTTGTATATGAAAATGTTGAAGGCGTAGCAACATATGTTGCAGATATTAAAACTGCTGCTAATGCTGGAGCTTCTATTGTCTATGTACAAGAAGATTCAACTGTTTTATGTTCTAGTACTGGTACTAATAGAACAGATGATATTAAAGGTGATTTAACTATTTATGGTAATAGATGCGATTTTAATTTTGGACAATTAGGATTTAATCAAAAGAGTGATAGTGATTACAACACAAATGTTAATGTCTATAATTCTAAAAATTTATTCCTTTGGGGATATACTCCTAAAAATAATGGATATACATATAATTTAAGTATGTATGGATGTACTAATTCTGGTAAAAGTCCAGTAGATATAAATAATAGAATGATTTATATATCTGGTTCAATAGGTACAGTAAACGAAACTTTAGTCGATTGTACATATGAAAATGGTGATTCTGCATTATATTCAAAAGCAGATGGAACATATAATGTAAAGAATTGTAAATTTTCAAATAGTGTTACTCCAATTAAATTTTCACATAAAACTACTGGAAATGCTTATGTTAAAATTAGTAATTCTACATTTGATAAATGCGGATATTCTTCAGATATGGGTTCATATGGTAATCCAGAAGATGCTGCAGCAATCAAATTAAAATCAATGTCTCACATGGAAGTTACATTGAAGAATGTTGCAATTACTAATACAGTAGGAACTTCTAAAACTATTTGGTTAAATTTAGATGGAAACTCAACAACAGATTCAATCACTGGTAGCGCAACTAATGTTACAGTTGATGGAACTGAATGGACTTTCCCTTCAACAACACCAAATGAATAATTAAATAAATTATGATATTAAACTCGTAGATTATTCTATGGGTTTTTTATTGTAAGTTTAAAAATTTGATATGTTTAGTAGATTTGGTAAAAATGTAAAAACTTGCAAAAAAAGCAAATGAGGTTAATTATTAATATTTAAAAAAGATAAATAATTAAATCTCTTAATTAATAAAATAATAGGGAAATCGTATAGTTTTTATAAATATTATATTTTTGAAAGTCATATAAAAACTAGTTATTGAATTAGAAGCTTAAAAGTATTATTATATACACAGTATATAATCTGGAAAGGTTAGCTATATGGAAGAATCAAGAAAAAATATTAATGTTAAGATTTTAAGAAATGAAGAAGAAAATACTTCCATTTCTGATTCATTCTTTTCTTATTTTAATGAAAAAGTAAATTCAATTTTAGAAGAGTATTTTTCAAATAATCAAAATGATGATTTAAACAAATATTTACATGATAAAGTTTTAGAATTAACTAATAACTATGTTGAAGAAAATAAAGAAACTTTAGATGAATATATTAAAAGTCATAGCGATGTTTATTTAACAGTTACTAAATCAACATTATTTGATTTTTTCGATGATAAAGACAAATATTTTAAATTAGCTTTATTGGATGCTAACTATACTATTTTTGTTAGAAGTGGTGATGAAGGTACAGTGATTTCTTTAGATAGTAATCTTCCTGTTATTAAAGAAAATGCTATTAGCGAAGAAGTTACCAATAATGAAACAGTTGAAGAAAATATTGATGAAGAAATGGAAGTAGAAGAAGATAATCCATTTGCGAATATTAAAAAACGTACATTTGAAGAAAAACTTAAATCAAGTAGTAAAGATTTAAAAGATAAATATGTAGAAATTTCAACATACGCTACATCTTTAGGTCTTAAAGGTAGAGTTTCAAAAGCTTGTGATTCTTATCATTTAGGAAGAAAAACATATTTAAAAATTAATATAGTTGGTAAAACAATTAAATGTTATTTTGCATTAGATACAATGAAATATGCAACTACATCTATTCCTTTCGAAAATGTAAAAGATAAAAAAGCTTATGAGGATACTCCATTATTATTTAGAGTTAAAAGTGATTTATCAGTTAAAAGATGTAAAAAACTTCTCGATGATATGATGAAAGTTGAAGAAAGTAAAGAAGAAAAATAGTTTATGATTAAAAAAGGACTTATTATTGCTTTATTTGCTTTAGGTGGTGTAACAGCAGTTGGAGGAGTTGCTGCTCCTGTTTGTTATTTTTTAAACGAGCAATCTCAAAAAGTTAAAGCTGATCAAAGCGATAAAAATGTATTGATCAAAAATGAAGAAGTTTATCTTTCAACGGATGAAAATCCATTATATCCTGGAGAATCAAGAGTTGTAGATATCGAAATTAAAGAAGCTATCCCAACTAATAGCGAAGTTTCTTTATATTATGATTCATTTACTGGTAAAGGGCATGAATATTTATCTTTAGAAGTTTATGATTCAAGTAAAGAAACTAAATTTACTTCAATAGATTCAATTAAAAATACTAGTGAAGAAAATAAATTAACATTTACATTTACTCCTAAAAAAGAAGATGTATTAAAGTTTGTTTATACATTATCAAGTAGTTTACCTGAAGAATGTATGGAATCAGAATTCTCATTCTCGATGCATTTAATGGTTGAAAAGAAGTAGGTAAGATATATGTTAGTGCTATTTATTATTATCGGAGTTCTTGGATTTGTATTTGGTGGAGTTTTGATTTTCTTTGGAGCTAAAAGTGTTCAAAACAACAAAAAAGAAAGAGAAAATGCTCCAGTTGTAGTTACTAAACCAAGTAGAATAGATGATAAAATATTTGTAGTTAGTTCTTGTTCATTTAAATATAACAAAGAAAATAAAGATTTATTTGCTACTAATGTCTTATTTAAAGGTAAGATGAGTAGTTTAGATAAAAAGGAGGAAGTTGAAGATGAAAAATAAAGGTATAGGAATTCTTGTTGGTGCTTCTTGTGCAGCTGTATTAGCGTTAGGAGGAGCAAGTGTAGGAACATTCGCATTATTTTCAAGAAATCTTGATACAACAACACATGTAAAAGTTGGTAATATCAATTTTAAATTCAGCAAGATTAAAGAAGTTAAAAAGGTTTTAGCTGATGATGGAACATTAAAAGATGTTACTGATACTAATGTTGTTGATTTAACAAAGAGTGGATCAAAGGCAATTGACGTTTCAACTGTTGCTCCAGGAAGTGAAATAACATCTACATTTAAACTTGAAAATATCGGTGGAGTTGCTTTTTCAACAGTTATCGATTATTTAAATGTTGAAGTTTATGAAGGTGAAACTAAACAAACTGAAAATGCTTGGTTAGAATATGTTACATTAACTACTAAAGTAGGAGATACTACAAAAAATGATGTTAAATTAAATAGTACAATCGCTTCTACAACATTAGGTAATGTTAAAAAAGGTGAATCGTTAGAATTTGTTGTTAATATTAAATTTGATGGTCCTAATATCGGTAATGAAGCTCAAGATAAAGAACTTAAATTTGATGTTAAATTAACATGTACACAAATTACATCATTGGAGTAAAAATATGGAAAAGTCTAAAAGAAGAACAATATTATTTGCTTGCTTAGGATGCGTTGCTTCCTTAGCAATTGGAGTTGGTGTTACAACAGCTTATTTCACTTCAACTAATAAATCTTCAATATCAACTAAAATTGGTAAAGTTTCAGTTGTAGGAACATTTAAAGAAGATACATTAAAAACATTTTCATTAGATGTTGAACAAACTAGCGGAACTTTCCAAAATGGTGGAACAGCTACTTTTTCTGATGTTACAGATAGTAGTGGTAATACTTCAAGAGGTTTATCATTAGCTAATATCACTCCAGGAGATTCAGTTTCATTTAAAATGAAATTAGATAATAAAAGCAATATTGCTATTAAATATAAAATGGAAGTTAAATTAGTCGATGATACAATTGCTAATCCATTTGTTATCAATGGTGGAATGGATGATTATGAACTTGTAGCAGCTAATACTACAATAAATGATAAAGAAGTTAAAATTGAACTTCCTAAATCTGTAGGTAATGATTATCAAGATAAATCATTAGATATCTCTATTGTAATTAACGCATATCAAGCTAATGCAGAATTAAATTAATTAATAAAAATTAAAAAGAATCTTAAATAAAAAGATTCTTTTTTTGTGGCAAATTTCAATAAATTTTTATGTCTAACTTGTAAAAAGGTGTAATTTTAATTCAATTTATCTTGTAA
>CAVDQJ010000031.1:0-4382 GCA_963611005.1 bacterium
CTCTTGAAGAGTCTAATACCGGTATATTATTTTCTATTTTATATTCAATAACATCTTTAACAGTATCCATTCTTTCAATATATAATTCTATAATTTTAGAATCTATTTCATCTATTTTATTTCTAGCATTAATAAGTTTATTTTCCATATATAATCTCCTATAAATTAAATAATCCTAATCCGATTGGATAACCGATTAAACAAGCACAAATAATAGATATAACCATTAATATTGATCCAAATATTAATACATCTTTTGTAGAACAATTTTCATCTCCTGCTACTATTGCTATATGAGGCATACATGGAGGAGTAGCAAATGCAAAAGAAGCCATCATACCAATTAAACAAATAATCGTATTATATTCATTTGTAGCAATATTACTACTTGCTAATACTGTTCCAGCTACACTTGCTACAAGTGTTGCTGTTACCATATTAGATGATAAATTAGTTTGTATAGCAGCCCAACTTACAAATATAATAAGTAAAACTAATATTGGTAAACTACCTATTGAACTTCCAATTGCATTAGATAATACAGTTTTAATTCCTATATCGTTATTAGTTAAAGCACTACCTAAAACTAAAGTAGCTGCACACATTAATAAACTTCCCCAAGGAATACCATTTTTTAAAGCGTCATCAATTTTAATAATAGGTTCATTTTTAATTCTAATTACACATAATAATATAGTTCCTAATAATGGAGGCATAGCTGTACCATATTGATTAATAGCATCATAAAATTCAATAGATACATTTTTAAAAATAGATGGTAAAATCCATAATAATATAACAACTATAAATATAACTAAAGTTACTATATCTTTAGCATCTATTTTCTTTATATTTTCTTTTAATGAAGATACATCAATCCCTTTAATAACATCTGCATCTTTTCTTAAATAAATAAAAAACATAAGTAACATCAATAAAAATATTACTACTCCAGTAGGTATTGCTATACCCATATATACTAAACTAGATACTTCTATATGAGCAGCACTCATAGCTAATAAAGGAAATACATGAGCTATTGGAGTCATACCACTACTAATTGAAACAGTAAATCCTAATCCTAATAACATTACTTTAGCTACTTTATGTCCTTTTTCTATTTTAGCAATAGATAATATCTCTTTTAAAATAGGAAGAATAACTACAAATAAAACAGATGGAGATATAAATAAACCTAAAAGTAATACACTAGTTAAAAATAAAGATATAAATAAGAATCCACTTTTTTTAGCTAATTTAGAATTAACAAAGGAAATAGCTATTCTTTTTATTAAAGATGTCTTACTTAAAGCGTATGTACAAACAAAAGTAAATAATAAAAATATAAATGTAGAATTACCAAAACTAGATTGTAAAACACTACCAAATGATAGATTATCTAAAAATGCTAGAGCAAATATACAAACTAAACTAGGCCAATCAATACCAATAGTAAGCCATAATATTAAAGAACCTAAAAAGATAAATATAACACCCATCGCATCACTAGTTAAAACACCATTAGTAGGTATAAACCTACCTAAAAAGCACATAGCGATACAAATAGGAATAGCAATCCATCTATAGATTTTATTATCTTTTAATTTCATATGTATTTCCTATTTCTTTTTTCTTAAAATATCATATTTATGTAACTCTAAATCTGTATTTATATATAATCTTTCTTTTACTTTTTTAGCAACATCGATATGATTTCCTTTTAAGTCAACTATATCATCAATTTTAATTTGTTTATTAAAACTATCATTAGATGCTAAAACTTCAAGTGTGTCTCCTACACTAAACTTATTTCTTAACTCTACTAAAACTTTTCCATCTTTACTATCTTCTACTACTAAAGCTACAAAATCATATGTTTGTTCAAGTAAAGCTGATTCTTTATTAGTCTTTTGATCAGAATTAAAATAAAAACCAGTAGTAAAAGATCTATTTGATGTTTTCTTTAATTCTTCAATATAATCAAAATCTGCTTCTTTATTATTTAAATAATTATCTATTGCTCTTCTATATGTATTAACAACTGTAGCAACATAATATGTAGATTTCATTCTTCCTTCAATTTTAAAAGAATCAATACCTGCTTCACTTAATTCTTTAATATGTTCAACTAAACACATATCTTTACTATTTAAAATATATGTTCCTCTACTATCTTCTTCGATAGGATATTTATCTTTTAATTCTTCATTTTGTTCATTGAATGGAGTGATAGCGTATTTCCATCTACATGGTTGAGCACATTGTCCTCTATTTGAATCTCTTCCTAAAAAATAATTAGATAATAAACATCTACCACTATAAGAAATACACATAGCACCATGACAAAAACATTCAATATCTATATCATTTCCTACATATTCATGAATTTGTTTAATTTCATCAATATTTAATTCTCTTGCTAAAACTAATCTTTTAGCACCAAAATCAACCCATGTTTTAGCAGAATATATATTAGTAATATTTGCTTGAGTAGAAACATGTAATTCTAAATTAGTATATTTTTTAACTAAACTAGCTATACCTAAATCACTAACAATAACTCCATCAACATGAGATTCATCTAATGATTTTAAATATTCAATCATTCCTTCAAAATCTTCATTATGAGCTAAAATATTAACAGTTACATAAACTTTTACATTGTGTGAATGACAATATTCTACTGCTTCTTTAATCTCTAATTCTTCAAAATTAGATGCAAAAGCTCTTAATCCAAATCTTTTACCACCAAAATAAACTGCATCAGCACCAAAATGTACAGCAGCTTCAAGTCTTTCTTTATCTCCTACTGGAGCAAGTAATTCTATTTTTTTCATATGTAAATGATACTTAATTTTTTAATAACTTTAAAGTTATTAATTATTTTATATCTAAAATTTGTTAAAATATTTAAGATATGAAACAATTTAATGAAATACTTGCTCCAAGTGGTAACAAAGATTCTTTCTATGCAGCTATTAGTTCAGGTGCTAATGCTATTTATTTAGGTTTAGATAAATTTAGTGCTAGAGCATATGCTACTAACTTTTCTTTAGATAACTTAAAAGAATATGTAGATTATGCTCATTTAAGAAATGTAAAAATATATGTAACTATGAATACAATTCTTTATGATGAAGAATTATTTGAAGCATATTCTACTGTTGATAAATTAGCTCAATTAGGAGTGGATGCTATTATTGTTCAAGATTTAAGTTTATTAAATTACATAGTAAATACATATAAATCTATTGAAGCACATGCTTCTACTCAAATGGGAATAGATGATATATTTGGAGCTAAATTATTAAAAGATTTAAATGTTAAAAGAGTCGTTTTTGCACGTGAAACCCCATTAAATACTATTAAAGAAGTTAAAAATAAATTAAATATTGAGGTAGAATCTTTTGTTCATGGAGCATTATGTGTTGCGTATTCTGGTAATTGTTTAATGTCTTCTTTTATCGGAGAAAGAAGCGGAAACAGAGGAAGATGCGCAGGTTGCTGTAGACAAGTTTATACCCTTATTGATGAAACAAATAAAGAAGACATTAAACAAGGTTATTTATTATCTATGAAAGATTTAAATACATCTAGTTATATTAAAGACATGTCTTTTATTGATTCATATAAAATAGAGGGTAGAATGAAAGAACCATCATATGTTGCAGGTGTTACTTCTACTTATAGAAAATTAAAAGATAATGAATATATAGATACAGATTCATTAAATAAAGTATTTAATAGAACATATACTAAAGGTTATTTATTTAATGAATCTGTAAGTAATATCACCAATATTGAAAGACCAAATAATTATGGTTATTTAATAGGTGAAATAGCTAAAATTAATAAAAACAAAGTATGGATTAGATTATTTAGTGAATTAAATAAAGGTGATCAAATACGTATTGAATCTAATAATGTATTTGAAGAGATAAGTGTAGCTGTTACTAAGATGTTTGATCCTTCTTTTAAAGTTATATATTCATCTAATAAGATGGTTATTATATATTTAGATAAAAAAGTTAAATTAGGTGCTAAAGTATATAAGACTAAAGATGTTAAATATTTAGATGAAATAAATACTACTTTAAATAAAAAAGAATATGAAAAGCTACCTCTTTTTGTAGAATTCATAGCTAAAGAAAATAAACAATTATTCTTAAAAATAGAATATAACAATATCAAAGCATATGCTTCTAGTAACAATAAAATAGAATTAGCTAAAACATCTTCTACTACTAAAGAAAATATATTAAATCAATTAAATAAACTTAATGATACTCCTTATTATATTGCTAATTATAATATCGATATAGAACATAACTTATTTATTCCTTTAAAAGAAATAAATGAATTGAGAAGAAAATGTATAGAAG
>CAVDQJ010000032.1:0-2016 GCA_963611005.1 bacterium
GTTTTATTATTCTTGATGTCTTATTCAAGACATTTACATAATTTTGTTTTAAATCATGCTATTAATTTTTTACATAAAATTCATTTAGTTAAAAATCCAGAAGAAAAGAAAGAAAGTTTAAGATTACAAGTTGAAAACTTTAGAGTTGAGTTAAGACGTTTACAATCAAATATTCCGTTTACAATTTTGATGGTAACTTTAACTTTTGTTGGTATGTTTGTTCAAACATCTTTACCTACATTATGCGGATATGCTTTAAATGGATTTGCTGGAGATTTTGATTTTGTTCAATTTTTAAATAATTTATTGAGTTCTTTTTGTTATATGAATTTCCATCAAATGATAACAGGACTTGTTCCAATTCCTGGATCTGCTGGTATTTCTGAGTATGTTTTTAATAGATTATTTACTTATTCAACAATGGAATCAACTGGTTTCTTTACTAATCCAAATTTTGGTGCAGCCGGAGTATCAACACTTATGCTTTTATGGAGATTTGGTTCATTCTATATGCCATTTATTATCAGTGGTATAGTTGCAGCAACTTATAAATCAAGAGGATTATCTGGTCAAGAAAGATTCTACTCTGTTGACAATTCAAGAAAGACATTCCTCACTATTCAAATGGAAACTCTTGATGAAAGAAAACTTACAAGTTCAATCGCATTCAATGAAAAACAATTCGATAAAAACAATTTAATTGATAAATTTAAAACTAATCAAAAAGATAAAACTTCAAAGACTAAAAAAAGTGATAGTGATGAATCTAACGAAGTTGATATAAAGGAAAAGTAATATGGATATTTGTATATTTACTGATACATATTTACCTGATATTAATGGTGTAGCAACAAGTTGTGATTCTTTAAGAAAGCTTTTATTAAGTCATGGTCACAATGTTTATGTTGTAACAACAACAGAAAAAGATGAAACATATATGGAAGATAATGTTATTCATATTCCTGGTATCATTTTAAAGAACATGTATGGATATAAATTAGCTAATTTATATAATTCTAAAGCATTTAAAATTTTAAAGAAAATGCATTTTGATATTATTCATATCAATACTGAATATGGTGTTGGTCAATTTGGTTTCTTTGTTGCTGAAAAATTAAACATAGCTACAGTTTATACATATCATACAATGTATGAAGATTATACTTATTATATTACAAAAGGTTATTTTGATAGATTTTCTAAATGGGTAATAAGAGAATATGCTAAATCGTGCATGATTAAAAGTGATGAAATTATTTCTCCAAGTGAAAAGACTAAATATTATATTCGTTCAATTGGCGTTGATAAATTTATAAATGTAGTTCCTACAGGATTTGATTTTGCACGTTTTCAAAATTTAAAAGATGATGATCCTAAAATTTTAGAAATTAAAAAGAAATATGGTATCGATGATGACACTAAAACAATTGTGTGTTTAGGAAGAATTGCTAAAGAGAAAAGCTTTGATGTTGTTTTAGAAGGTTATAAAAATTATATTGATACATATAAAGATATAAAAACTAAAATATTATTTGTTGGAGATGGACCAGCTTTAGAAGAGTTAAAAGATTTATGTGTAAAGTTAAATTTAAAAGACTATGTTTCTTTTGTTGGAATAGTTGATATTAGCGAAACTCAATATTATTATAGATGTGGTGATGTATTTTTAAACGCTTCAATAAGCGAAACTCAAGGCTTAACATTTATGGAAGCAATGGCTTCTAATTTAATTGTTTTATGTAGATTTGATAATTCTTTATTAGGAGTTATTGATAATAAGATTAATGGATTCTTCTATATCGATACTAACGATATGAAAGATAAATTACATAATATTTTATTGATGAATAAAGAAGAAACAGATGTTATTAAAGAAAGAGCTTTAAAATCTATTGATAAATTTTCAAGCAAAACATTTTATAACAGTATAATCGAGGTATATAATCGTGCAAGAAGAAAACATTGGTAAGATTAAAATAAATAAAATCGTCTTAAATGGTGATAAAAAAATTATTT
>CAVDQJ010000033.1:0-17415 GCA_963611005.1 bacterium
TATCCGAAAATATACCCGAACACAGAGGTGTAGTCGGACGCCCCGTCAGATCCGCCCACGAACGGCAGAGTGATGCTCTCCAGGGAGTCGAGCCCTTTAAAAGCACCAACTCCAATAGACGTAACACTGTTGCTAATCACTAAATCAGTTACATTTTTCAAATTTTGACATGAGGATTTTTCTATAGTTGTTCCACCAATACTCAATTTAGTTAAACCACTTGGAACATAATACGTTTTTGATAATTGAATAGCAGAATAAGAATTATCGTACGAAGTCGAACCAAAAATTACGCCAAATGCTTCCGATGAATTGATTGTGGTACCAACAAATGGGATTTCCAATTCTGTCAATGCTGAGCATCCATACAATGAATTCAAACCCATGTAAGATGCATTTGGTATTTTGATTGATGTAATTAAAGAACAATCGCTGAAAGCGTAATTACCTATGTAATCTGCATTCTCCAATGAGGGTGTAACCAACAATGAACTGCAGTTAGCAAATGCGTATTCCTTCACTTCTTCTAATTGGAATTCAGGAAGTACAGCTAATGAGGTGCAGTTTTGGAACGCATATTCATCAACTAACGAGACAGCTGAATTATTTACTGTATAATCAGCTAAATTTATGCATCCATCAAAAGCGTGTTTGCCTATCTTCGTTGTAGAAGTTGATTTATCGGTTACTTTTGTAATTGATGTCAAACCATATAAGAAATAATCAGGCGTTTTTCCTAAAGTATCGTATTCTATTTCTGTCAATCTCTTAGGGATGTAGTAGGTTGATCCACCCTTTCCAATAACGCCGTAATATTTAGATGAATCGGAATCCTCTTTAAAGAAACTCGAAACATAGAATTGTTCTATGTTTTCTCTAAAGGACAAAGTAAGCTTTGCGATGTTTTCGCATGCTGTGAAAATCCCCTCGCCAAAGGTTGCGCACCCATCAAGGGACTCGATCTCGGTAAGCATCGTGCAGCCTCTGAATGCGTAATCTCCGATTGATGTTACATTAGTCAAATCTGGAGTCTGTAAAAGCATCACGCAATTCTCAAAAGCGTAATCTCCAATTGAAGTGAGTGAATCGCTGATTGCAATTGTAGTTAGAGACGAGCATCCTTTGAACGCATTATTCCCGATTGATGTTACATTTGATAAATCAGGAAAATACGACAAAGAGCTGCACCCTTCAAATGTGCTGTTTTTAATAACGGAAAGATTTGATGTCCCCTCGATTTTAACAAGCGAGCTGCAGTTCTTAAATGAAGAACTTCCTAATTCATCAATAGAATCAGGTAATGTAATTTCGGTAATTGCAGAGCAGTTCTCAAAAGCATTGTCACCAATTTTGGTGACTAGTTTTCCCGCAATATACTCAGGAACCACTACAGAGCCGGACAAACCATTGCCTTTATTAATAATCGTTTTTTGTCCATTAAAGGTATACGTAAAGA
Organism: bacterium; assembly: GCA_963611005.1. Classification (GTDB taxonomy): domain Bacteria; phylum Bacillota_I; class Bacilli_A; order RFN20; family CAG-826; genus Onthovivens. The sequence continues at coordinate 1,457 of CAVDQJ010000033.1, forward strand.
AGGATGCTTTTGTCTCTTCTAAATAATAAGCGTAAACAGTCTGATTATTCGCAGGCATCTTGTCAAATAGAGTCGTTTGTCTTTCGTCAGAATACCAACCATCAAATGTGTACCCATCTCTAGTCGCCTTTAATGTAGATGGTATTTGCTCTTCATATTTGTATGTCTTTGAGTCAATAGGGCTTCCGCCATTGGTGACGAAAGAAATTGTATAGGAGTTTCTAGTATAGTAAAAATCAACTACAGTTGTTCCATCTGCAGAGATTGTTATTTCTTGACTTGCCTTTTGAGCGGTGAAGCCCTCGTAGGTATTTGCATTAACAGTTATGGTGCTATCAGAATAGCCGGCAAGGCTGAATGTATCAACTTTTGTGTAGCCTTCGCCATCGAGGTCTTCGGTATAATGATTAACAACGTACTTAGTGTCAGCGTTAGCAATCCAATTTGCTTTGATTGTCACATTATCCGCAATAGTCCATTTTCCGGTTGTGCTTAATTCCAGGTTATTCCCGTATGTGAATTTTTCAAAAGCATAGCCGACTCTTGTTGGAATTTTTATTTTATAACTAGAGTCATATGTGAATGTGTAGCTTGTGGTATCGCACTCGCCGCCATTTAAATCAACGGTTATAGCGTATTCATTAGCGACCCAGTTTGCAGTGAATGTAAGATTCCCTGTGCTTCCATTTGGAATCTGCAATTCTTTTGTTGGGGTAGACACTTCACTAGTTGTCCATCCGGTAAATGTATAGCCAGTTCTTGTTGGGTCTTTAAGAGTGATATTAGAACTCTCAATCGTGTATGTTATTGGATTATAAGAAGCGTTTTCGCCACCATTCAATTCGTATGTAATCGTATATCCATGAGCGTTCCAAGATGCATTAAGGTATAAATCAGATGCCGTAGTATAAATTCCACTTTCAAATTTAGTAGAATTGCCGTCAAACCAGCCAGCAAAATCATATCCATTATAAATCGGTGTCGGCAAAACATAAGACGAATCAAAAGTAACATTTATCTCATTAGAAGAAACTGTACCGCCATTTGCATTTAAATGAATTTTATAGTCGTTTGCTTTCCAAGTAGCCCTATAAGTTTTATTTCCCGTGCTTCCACTTGGAAGAACGTAATCTGTTGTTGCTGATGATAAATCTAAGCCAGTCCAACCAAGGAATGTATAACCTTTTTTGGTAGGATTAGGAATCGAAACGGATTCCTCTGTGTTATATGTAAAAGGTAAATTATATACAACACCACCGTCAAGCTCGTAAGTGATTTGATAAGTCCATAAGTTATATTGAGCTTTAAGATTAATCGACGCAGCGTGGTTCTTGGCATCAAGAGCATATTCGGTTAAAAGCCAGCCACAAAAACGGTATCCATCTTTGTTAGCATCATTATCTATATACTTTTTTTTCTTTTTGATTGACTCGTTATCTTTTTCGGATGTCCCACCATTATTATCATATGTGACATCGACGGAACCGCCAATATTGTAGACATAATTGATACCAGTTTCGTAATCTAAAGATTCAAAGGCTTCGCCGGCTTTACACATCGATAGCAAATTATAAGTATCGCCATATGTACCATTCTCTTTTATCAAGGAATGGGCACTAGTATAGTCCTTTAAATCAATGGCGCTCTGGATTTTTCCTTGTCTGTTCTCTGGAATCAAATACAAGAATGTCAAAAGCATGATGCTGGTGAATAAGACGGCAACTGAACCTGTGATAATTGAAATTTTCTTCGCTTTCTTTTTCTTTTTGGCCACTACGCGCTTTTGTTCTTCTTTCTTTTTTACGAGTTCAGCTTCGTACTCTTTAAGGATTCCCTCATATTTCACTAAAAGTTGATCCGCATCTTTATAACCAGGGATGGTCGCCAAAGATTGGACGGAAGTCTTAAGCTTTGAGCTTTCAAAATAAGGATTTATGTCCTTTTCGAACAAGCAAGATTTATAGACTGCTTCTTTCTGTGCCTCAGTTTTCAATCTAGCGCATTCATCAACCTGAAAATCGGAATCGTTGTAATCGAGGATCTGCATGAAGACGTTAGTCGCCTCATTGAACTTTCCTTGTCCCTTCAAAGAAAGTGCCTTTTTGTACAAATCGGACTTTTTTAGTTCTTCGCACTGAGATATTTGGTCTTTAGAATCTTTGAAATCTATTATTTTATTAAAAGTATCAACGGCCTCATCGTATTCTTTTCTTTCTTTATGGGCGAGGGCCCTTTTATATATGTCTTCTTTTCCTAAATTGACACATTCGGCAGCTTGCTTAATTGCATCTTTATAGCCGCCAATGTCAGAAAAAGCTTTTTCAGCTTCACCATATTGCTTATTATTCTTATATTCGATAGCAATATCGTAAAGCCTTCCTAATCTAGCTTCCTCATTACGGTTATTGATATATTCGTTTATCGAATTGATCATTTTTCTTTGTTCTTCATCGGCGAAGTTATAGGCTTTTTGGAAATTGGAATATTTCTCAAACGTATTAGGTTGATTCTTCAAATCATTTACTGACGTCAAATTCAATTCGATAACAAGCTTGAACAAATATGCCTGTGAATTTGTTGGGTCATTGTCCAAAACCCTCTCAAGGAGGCCGTCCGCTTTCTCGTAGTTTGAGTCGCCGATAAGTATTTCCGCTCTTTTAAGAAGCGCGCCAACATTCACATCTGTCTGGATGATTTTCGTTTCCGTTTTTAGGGCGACAGCATCTTTACCCATAATCTTATCGATGCCACGGACCAAATCCTGCATAAAGCCAAGTTTAGACAAATCTTGAGCTTGAAATGACAGGAATTCCTCCGGCATCTCATAGGCGTCCATATCCCTGTAACAAGGAATAAAATAACGATCAGGTCTTGTTCGCATTAGGTCTATGAATCTTGACCATTCGTTTTTGACCCAAACGGCCTCAAAATATTCTTTCTTTGTGCCGATAGCAAGCATGATTTTGGCACTATTCAAAGCAGCAAAGATGTAGGGCTCATACATCGATCCCAATTTACTTTCAAGGGTAACTCTTGCGAAGAATACCTTATAGCCTTTCTCAGTCAATTCATTGTATATTTCATGGGCCATGACTGAATCAGGCGTTCTCTTGCCTTTTTCGTCACTTTCTTTATAACAAATGAAAATATCGAACGGTTCTTCCTTTTGGGAGATGCTGAGGATGTTTTTCTGAATATCGGCGATTTCCTGAGCTTCTGCCTGGTATTCCTCTTTTGCTATGACATCTGCGTTAGCCAAAGCCGATAAATAATCAGAATCCTTAAGAATGGATTCGAATGACACTCTGTGAATAGTTGGCTTTTTGCTCTTGGTTACAGGATCATCAACGTACTCAATGCCATATTTACATAGACAAAGCCCCCAATAAGCCTCAGGCTCATTTGGAAATATAGATAATACAGATTGATAAGACAATATGGCTTTGTCAAATTCGCATTTGAGACGCAATGCGTTTGCTCGATTGAAGAGGTTTTCTTTTCTCTCGTCATCAGCGTTCGCGACCGTTTGCTTTGAACCACAAAAAGAGCAAACCGCAATGGTTTGTCCTTGTTGTACATCAAGTTGTGCACCGCACATTTTACATTTAAAATTAGCCATATTTGCACCTCACTATAGCAAAAACAGAATATTCGTTACTTATTATCTATTTCCCTGTTTTGCACAAAACATTTCTTTCTAATAATGTGTTTTTAGTCTTTTTAATCACAACTCTTGCATCTTCTTCGGAGCCGGACTTAATTGCTTCGTCCAATTCCTGAAGTTCAGAGAGAAGCTCGCTTTCGGAATCCATAGTTTTATCGTTTGTTATTGGATCACTGCCTTTAGCGGTATCCAATAAATCTTCAAGTTCTTTTTTAATATTCTCATTCAAATTTATGGCAACAATCGCCTTCAATCTTGCTCTAAACTCATCCATAAATTCGGTATTAGCGGCTCTATTATGGTATTCGCGATTCCTTCCTTTGAAGAAAAAACCTTTTGCTAATTGGATGATTAAATATCCAAACAATAGGCATTCAACAACTATGACGATCCAAATGGGAAGTTTGATAAATGCGTTGCAGATGTAGAAAACAAGTGTTGTGACAAACTGCAATACCAGCACCACATACCCCGAGAATAGGATTGGTAAAAACAAAACCCTCTGGTTAAGTTTCTCCTCGTTAAAAAGGAAGGATAAGGCAAGAGACCCCTCTGCCATCGTCATGATCACTGCGCAAACATACGAAGTAATCAAAACCCCGTTGTCCAATTTAGGAAATGGAATTGCAAACGTACACACCGTAAGTATGACAATAAGCACCGCGTAAATAATCAAAGTCGCTTTGATACCGCTTTTACTGCTTTTCATGATTTATCCTCTTTTCCTTCCACAATTCTTGCAGAATTTACCATCGTTGGTGGTACCACAATCCGGACACACCCAATTTAAAGAATCTTCGTTCCTATGTCCACATTCCTTACAGAATTTGCCATCATTACCAGCAGTCCCACACTCCGAACAAGTCCATTCTTCTTGTGCCGATTGCTTTGTTGATTGCGGATTGACTATATCCTGTGCCACCCCGGAAACGGAACCAGCGACAGTTTTGGCGACTTGCACGCCTACACCTATTCCTACCCCAGCTTTAACAATGTCAGAGGCAATGCCGGATACGTTGCCGCTCGTCTCGTTCCCGGCCACTGCCTTTCCGACAACCCTGGAGGTTTCCATTTGATAATTTCCGCCCATTGCTTTAAGCGCATCGGCGTGTGCTAAACCTTGAGCTCTTTCCCTTTCGGCTTCAGCGTATGCCATCCTGCGCACTGCTTCCTCATCGGCTTTCACTCCAATAATTTTAACTTCAGCATTTGTTTCGGCCTCAACCACCACTCTATTTCTTCTAGCTTCAGCTTCGGCTTGCTTGATTCTCTCTTCTTGAACTTTAAGGTATCTGTCCGCATGCTGAGCCTTTAGTCTTCTGAAGTTAGGATCATCATCTGGAGTCGTGATGCTTGTCACAAAAAATTCCGGTATTGTTAATCCGTATGAATCAAATGTCTCATTTAACTGTTTTCTAATGAATTCTGATATTTCATCCAAATATTCATCGACTTCGAGTATATCTATGTTGTTTTCCCTGATCGACTTAGGCAAGAAGGATTTGACCTTGGTCATAACCAAAGCTCTAAATTTGCCAGAAACCGAAGCGGTCGAATAACCGCTACTTCCTAAAATATCCTCTCGCTTCAATCCCAATTCAGTACCTACCAACTTAAGCAAGACCCTTCCAGAATCAGCGACTCTTATGTTGAATTCTCCGAAAGCACCTAATTCAATGTGTAATCCAGATGCAGGGTCATACATCCTGACCTTTGAATCTGTACCCCACTTGATGCCCATTATGGTAGAGAGGTTAACGAAATAAACCTCGGCATGGAATTGGGAAGGTCCGCCAGCTATCTTTTTAAAGAAGCCTTTCATCAATGGCAACGATTCGGTGTCGAGCGTGTATTTGCCAGCCCCGAATCTGTCCATCGCCTTTCCATCCCTAAAGAATATTGCCTCCTGAGACTCGTGAACGATTAGTTGTGAGCCTGCGTTGAAGTCTTCACACGGATGCTTGTAAACAAAGGTGTCATTCTCACCCTCATATTTGATTACATCAATAATTGCCATGGTTACTTGTTCTCCTTTCCTTCTTCTTGTATCAAAGTGTTGTCAACAGCGAAATTTAAAAGCGTTTGAATCATTTCGTTTCGATTCATGTTGGCTTTCTTAGATAAAAGCTCGATTTTCTTCATCAAATCAACCGAAATACGCGCCGAAACAATAGTGGTTTCGTTCGTCGAGAATTTCTTAGGCGTTAAAATTAACTTCTTTTCTTCCATGATTTCTACCTTTTTATTATTATAAAATTATTGTAAACTTTTTGTATACATATTGTCAACAAAAGTTTATAATAATACTCGTAAGTTATTAAATACACGGCAAATTCATGTAATTGATTGCGTGAATACCAATGCGTATAATAAGAGTTTATTAGACAAAACTAATGAGAGGTTCCACAAATGAATAGTCAAAAAACAAGATTCACAAAATTCGCAAACATCTTAAGGATTTTAGCCATCATATTTATCCTAGGCTCAATTTTCATGCCTTTTGCAACCGGATTAAAGATGACCGTGAAATCTTCAAGTGAAAACGTCGTGACAACATACAGGAATGCTTTCTCATTTATATTTGGCGGCCAATTGGTTTCCGAGCATATCACCTATTCGTCAAGAAACTGCTCAGCCTTAGGGATTGTCAGTTTTATTTTCTTGTTGTTGTCATTAATCGCAATGGTCACGTCTATTATCATGGTAAAGAAAAAGACAAAGTTATCTAAATTCCTTCTTTTGTTTGCACTCATCACTGCGTTTTCAGCATCAATCATGATGTTTTGCATGCATTCTAGCGCATCATCCATTTTGGCTGATGCAATAACAGGCAATGCTAGCGACGCTGTAAAAAATACAATCTACAAAAACACTTCTTTGTCGTTTGGCTTCATCGGCACAGGCATCTTTGGATTAGCAAGTTCCTTAGCACTTATCATTTCATTTTTCTTCGATGGAACTATTGATAAAATCAGAACAGCAATAGGTGCATAAATATAATTATGAGTAACAAGAAGAAAAGCAATTTTGCGTCTTATTTTAAAAGAGGTAAGCTAGGGTGGAGAATTTTATGGCTTACACTTATTTTTTTGCTTATTTTCGCTTCTATTTTTGTTCCATTCATGCTTTATGAAAACGCTAATAGAACATTGGGATTGATTATTTTGTGCGTATTAGGTCTTGTTTACATATTTATAATTTTAATCTTTGTGCGGGATTGGTTTAAGGAGAAGGACTCAGGCAATAAAAATAATAAATAAACTCAATTACGATAGAATGGGAAAGAAGCTTTACGTTAAAAAGAAATTATCATCGATGTAAGGTTTTGTTGTTCCATCCTTTCGAATATTTTTTTAGACTCTGTTAGGGGAGCGAAATTGGATTACATAAATTACCTCTCCTTTGATTTCAAGTATGAAGATAATGTCATAATCAAAGATAGCAAAATAAGAAACATCATCAAGAGAACTAAATTAAGTAATAAGGCGACAACTGTTATTGGTCGACTTTTTTATTTGATTATTGCTATTTTAATTTTGATAAATCAAAGCACTTTACTCTTTTCTGTTTCCCTTTTAGCTTTATATGTTGGCTCATGATGCCCGTTTCCCAATCTGTATAAAGTTAAAAAGAAACATGATAAATTAAACCATCTCTACTTGCAATACGAGTAACTCTTCTCTAAGAACCTATATAGCCTTTGAATAATTCATCATAAACTTTATAATAAGTTTACATAAAGATTGGCTAGTCAAAACCTTGAAATTTCATATGTCTACACCCCGGTGTGTCTACTGACATTTCGACCATTTTTTGAGATTTTCAGAGTTTCAGTGTTTAAAAAGTTAAAAAATAAAAAAAGTGCCGATTTTACGGCGCTTTTCATATGTCTCCCTATCTAGTAGCTATTTTTTTGATTTTGAATTTTTAGAGAAAATTTGTTTTTAATGATTATCTGAATTTTTGAAATTTGCCAAAAGTCCCTTCTTTATCGTATTATTTTCGTTCTAATAACACCACTGTCTCAACATGAAATGTTCTAGGGAACATATCTACAAATTGAATTGATTTAATATTATAAAATCTATTAAATTGTTTTAAATCTCTTGCAAGTGTTGATACATCACAAGATATATATACTACTTTTTTAGGTTTTTTAACTAATAAAGCATGTAAGAATTTATCATCTAATCCTTTTCTAGGAGGATCTACAAATACACAATCAAATTTATTATTAAATACAAAATTACTAGCATCATCACAAACGAATTTAGCATTAGTAATATTGTTAATTTTTGCATTAATCTTAGCGTCTTGTATTGCTTCTTTTACAATTTCTACACCCATTACTTCTTTACAATATTTAGATGCGATTAAACCAATTGTACCAATACCACAATAAGCATCTAAAATAGTATCACATTTTTTAAGTTCAGCACTTTTAAGTGCGATTCCATATAGTTTTTCACATTGATCATGATTAACTTGATAAAAAGATTTAGATGAAATTTTAAATTTAACACCTAAAAGATAATCATATATAAATCCAGGTCCATATAATGTTTCTTCAAAATCACCTAATATAACGTTAGTTACTCTTTCATTAACATTTTGTACTACTGTAGTTATATTTTTATTTAATTTAACTAATTCTTTAACAAAGTTATTTTTAGATTTAAATGTTTTATGTCTAGTAACTAAAACTACCATTATTTCCTTACTAACTTTACCTACTCTTAATAAAATATGTCTAATTTCACCTCTATCTAAATCTTCATCATATGCTTCAATTTTCATAGATAACATTAAAGATTTAATATTCTTTAATATTTCAACATGTGATTCATCTTCTATAACACATTCATTAATTGGAACGATATCATGACTTTTAAATTTATAAAAACCATATACTAATCTATCTTGTTTATCATAACCGAATGGTACTTGTATTTTATTTCTATAATAATATGGATTATCCATTCCTAAAATAGGAATATCTTTAAAGTTAAATCCACCTACTCTATTGATGATGTTTTTACTAAATTCAGCTTTAAATTCTAATTCTTTTTTATAATCTAAATTTTGAAAACAACATCCTCCACAAGATGTAGAGCATTTACATTTAGGGTCTACTCTATAAGGTGATTTTTTAATTAATTTATGTATTTTTCCTACATCAAAATCTTTCTTTCTATAAAGAATTTCAATTTCAGCTTCATCACCAATAATTAAAGAAGGAACAAATGTTTTTCTTCCATTTATCATCACTATTCCTTGTCCATCATCTGAGAATCGTTCACATTTAGCAATACTATATTCAATTTCTTTTTTCATAATTTAAATTTAAGATTCTTGTTTAGAAACTCTTGCTCCTTTTATTTTTTCAATAATATTTTTAACTCCAACAATAATAAATAATACTAATATTGCACCTAAATACAATAATACACCATATAAAATGGTACCCAATATTCCACCAATCCAAGCAGGATCAGTTCTACAAAATTCTTTTAATACAGGTAAATTAAATCCACTAACCCAACTAAAATTCCATAAATTCATACTCATTATCCATTCATCATAATTGAATATTTTAGGTAAGATAACATTTAAAATTTGAGCAAATACCATAAATGAAATACAAATAATCCAAGGTATTAAAGTTTCTTTAAATACTTCTTTCACTTTCAATTCATCTACATGATAATAACCAAATACTAACGCACCTAAATCTAATAAAATTATATGCCAAACTAAAGTATGAACAACTAAAAACCAATCACCAAACCACTTACCATTTTGAAGTTTAAAACCACCTAAAACCATTCCTAGTCCACCAACTAGAACTACTAAACCTCCAATGAAAGCATATAAACCAATAAACATTGATACATTCTTTTTAACTTTTCCTTTTAAAAATGGTATTAAAGGACATAAATATAAATGCATCGAACACAATTGTAAGGGTAAGACACTCCACAAATACTTACCTTGGTTTACTCCATTAGGAAGATAACCAAACATCTTAGCAAATGTAATCTGTTTTAATATTTCAAAAATAATTAAAAATATACCTACACCAAACATTGTCCAATCAAAAAATTTTTGATTATCATGCTTTTTATATGCTAAATAATAAACGAAAGGGAATAATATAAATCCAACCGCGATTATTAAAAAAACGGGTAAACTTGAAAATGTTAATCTATGTATTTCTTCATTTTCATAAAAGAAAGGGAAAAAACCATAATCGATTGGATCTATAAAAACCATTTTACTTATTTAACACCCTTCATTAAAGATTGTATATATTCAACTTCTTTAACACTATCTAAACGAGGGAATAAAACACCACTCTTGTTAACTTTTAATCCATTTAAAATTGAAGGATTATCAATATTATTATAATCAACACTAGCAATATCTAAACCTAAAGATGCTAATGCTTCATTAGCTTTATTAACTAATACAGGTTTAAGTAAAATTGAAGATACATAAATTGCATAAGCTAAATAAGACATTACTTCTTTAAGTTCATCAATTCTTCCTTCTTTTGCTAAAACCCATGGAGTTTTTACTTCGATATATTTATTAGCTTTATCTAAAACATTAAATAATGAATTATATGCTTCAGTGATATGAAGATCTTTCATCTTTATATCAAAATCTTTGATAACATTTTTAATTGATGTATATAAATCTAAGCTAGTTTCATCTTTAGTTTCTTTAAATTCAGGGATAATTCCATCAAAATATTTAATAATCATAGAAACAGTTCTAGATACTAAATTACCATAATTATTAACTAAATCTGCATTAATTCTTTCAACAAATTGTTCAGGAGTAAATGTTCCATCTTGTCCAAAAACAACTTCTTTTACTAAATAAAATCTAACAGCATCTACACCATATCTTTCAATTAAAGGATAAGGAGAAACGACATTTCCTTTAGATTTTGACATCTTACCATCTTTCATCATGATTAAACCATGAACAAATACTTTATCTGGTAATCTTAAATTTAATGCTGTTAAAAATTCTGGCCAATAAATAGTATGGAATCTTGTAATATCTGCTCCAATAACATGAATAATTTCAGAGCTTTCATCTTTCCAGAACTTATTAAATAATGTTTCATCATCACTTCTATAACCTAATGCGCTTAAATAATTACATAACGCATCAAGCCAAACATAAGCGACGTGTTTTTCATTTTCTTTAATTGGTACACCCCATGAAAATGTAGTTCTACTAACACAAAGATCTTCAAGTCCAGGTTTAATAAAAGTATTTAACATTTCATTTTTTCTACTAACAGGATAAATAGCATCTGTAGTATCAAAAAATGTCATTAATTGAGGTAAAAATTTATTAGTTTTAAAGAAATAAGCTTCTTCAGTTTCTCTTTTTACTTCTCTTCCGCAATCTGGACAAATATGATTTTCTCCAACTTGAGTTTCAGTCCAAAAAGATTCACAAGGTTCACAATACCAACCTTCATAGTTTCCTAAATAAATGTCTTCTTGTTTTAAGAAAGTTGAAAAAATTGATTGAACAACTTTAATATGTCTTTCTTCAGTAGTTCTAATATAATCATCATTAGAAATTTCCATTGCTTCCCAAAGTTTTTTAAATATTTTAACTTTTTCATCGACATATTCTTGAGGTGTTTTACCATCTTTTGATGCGTTATTTTGAATTTTTTGACCATGTTCATCTGTGCCAGTTAAAAAATATACTTCTTTATGTTTTTCTCTTTGATAACGAGCAAAAACATCACATAAAGTAGTACAATAAGCATGACCAATATGAGGATCACCACTTGGATAATATATTGGTGTAGTGATATAAAATTTATTTTTTTCCATAATAATTAAAACTCCTATTTATTAACTTCGTAATGAGTAACTTTATCTATACTTTCTCCATCGATTTGTAATGCTGTAGGTTTATCAAATGTAACACTAACATGTTTACCAGTTAATATAGTTACTTTCTTTTCTTTTTTAACATGTTCGCCTTTAAATATACTAGGGAATAACATTAATCCATTAATTCTATTTAAATCGTGCCATACACAAACCGTTACGGAGTCAGACATTCGATCTTGACTTGGAGCAACTTTCATTCCTCCACCATAATATTTACCATTCATAGCAGATGCTAAAAATACATTTTTAAAATTGTATTCTTTACCATCTACAACTACTTTAGCCTTAACTTTTTTAAATTTAGTTAAAAGTAATTTAATAGAAAGAGTTGTGTAATTGATATCTTTTTTGCCTTCTGCTTTCATTTTGTCACTTTCAACACAAACAAGACCATCAATACCAAATCCAATACCATTTACATATTTGCATTCAATATCATTTACTTTAACAGTAGGAAGATTATTTAAATATGGGTTTAATAAAACAAAATCTTCTTTAAATTCATTGATATCTCTAATAAAATCATTACCATTTCCAGCTTTATAAAGATAAATATTTTTATCGAAATTCTTAAAATCGTATTTATTTACAAATTTATTTAAAGTTCCATCTCCTCCAGCTAAAACAATATCATCATCTTTTCCTAATTGAGATAAAAAACTTTTAGCATCTTCAATAGTAGTAACATCTACTAGCTTTAATTCTTTTGAAGCATCAATCTTATTCATCGCTTCAACTAATTTATCTTCTTTTAAACAAGTAGTTGATAATGGGTTAAATAAAACATATCTCATAAGGTATTCTCCTTTAAATAACTTTCAATAATATCTTTACAATATTGTGATAATTCGATAGTAGACATATTCTTATAATCTTCATATTGTAATACCTTAATTATATCATAAAAAACTATATGTTTTTTAATTAATAAGCATTTATTAACATCATCTGTATATCTAACACATGATAAAACAATTGGACAATGAGATTTACTAGCCACAGAAAACGATCCTGCTTTAAATTCACCTAATGAATAATCCTTATTTTTAGTTCTAGTTCCTTCAGGAAAAATACCTATTGAAGTATTTTCTTCATTAACATATCTAATCGCATCTTTAATAGCAAAAAATTCTTGTTTTAAATTATTTCTATCAAGCAAAATATATCCACAACCATGTATCATTTTACCTACAAAAGGTATTTTAAATAATGAATTTTTTGCTATAAAAACTAGTTTGTAATTTTTTAAATATGTATCAATTAATAGCGAATCTAAATTTGATCGATGGTTTGAAATAACTAGATATGCTTTATCTTTATCTAACTTTTCAATACCGCTACATTTAACTTTCATTCCAAATAAGGAAAATAAAAAATAAGAAAAGAATTTTAAAATATTTCGATAATATTTGCTTTGTTTATTTCTTTTCTTATTTTTGTTTTCAAATGCAGTTAATGTAAATAAAATTATGAAAAATAATACTACAATTGCTAATGCACTAACTAATGTAAATGCTAAAGAAATGAGTAAAGAATAGTACCATTCAAATTTATTAAATCCTAAAAACCCTATTAAAAAGCCACTTAAAATTGAAATTAATACAAAAAATACTTTAACCATAATTACATAAATTTAACATTAGAATCAAATGTTTTTGGATTATTAAATTTTTTATTAATAAATGATGATGAGTATGTAGATAATGAAAATACATCACCACTATAAAATAATGAATTATTATCGCTAGATACAAATTTGTCATTTATCAAACTAACATATGGTTCTTTATAATTTGAATAATTTTTAGCTTTATCAATAAGCATAATTTCATGATAATAATCACTATAATGAAAACTAGTATTAAATTTAACACCTTGTTTCTTTAAATTTATATAAGCTACTTCTTCGCTTTCTCCATCATTACCAGTTCCGGTATTAGTTACAAATTTAGATAATACATCATTAACATTTAAATCACTTCCATCATAATATTCACCACTATATGAACCATTAGAATAACCGATTTTAAGCAATCTTCCATCAACATGATATACTCTAAATCCAGAGTTAGTTTGAGCTTTATATCCATTTGAATATTTAGTTTCGCTATCTACTTTATTTAATCCTGTTGGAGAATAATATTCAATTAAAATATATTCATCAAATGGATTAAAATACTTTTTACCATTTTTACTTATTAAAGATAATCCATTATATGGAACAATAATAAAATTATTTTCATCATTAATTGTAGATAAAGTAATCTTACAATCTCCACTAACAATATATGGTTTTACCCATCCTAATAACATCTTTGAATAATAGTTATGATCTATAACATTAGCGTCCATCATATCTACTCCACCTAATGGAGAATAATTAGCGTTATAATCATAATAATCATCTAAACCTAACATATGTCCAGTTTCGTGAATATATGTATGAGAATCTACTTTATTTGTTCCGCTGCTCTTTAAGAAATCAAAACTAGCCCAAGCAAAACAATTTGTAACTGGTTTAGTTAATGAAGCTGTTTTAGTTGATTGATCCCAGAAAGTATATGCCCAATAATTAGAATTAATATTTAAACCAATTTTTTTAGCACTACTATAATCATAATAGTTATAAATCAACCATACTCCATCAATATATCCATCTTTATTTGAATCATATAAAGAAGTATCAATACTTAAATAACTAATAGCGTCATTCATGATTTTAATAACATCATCTGTACTTGATATATCGTTAATATATTTAAATCCACTTTTTGTTACATCATACCAATCAGCAACATCACCAGTTAAATTTAATTTTCCATATGAACTTTTAGTATAAAATGTATTTACACTTTCATAAGATAAAGAACTACTGTTACCAAAAAAGGCTTCATTTATTAATCCTTTATTTGTGCTAGTTGCAGAATATGGCACATTTACATTAGTTTTTGATGCAGTAGAAAATTTTAATCCTGATAAATCAATAGGCAAAACTAATAATTTACTATTACCTGTACTTGGACAATATTTAACATTTCTATATATTGAATTATTTTCATAAAATGACATTGTATTAGTAATTTCATAATCAGTTGGTTTAATAACATTTTCACTAACTGAAACACTATTGCCTACACTTAATTCAATATTAGCACCACCATCAAGAATGACTTCATTTTTTATAAAATTAAAAAAACTACAACTAGATAAACTAGCTAAACTTAAAAATAAAGTAGCAAATGATATAGTTTTTTTAAATTTCATGTTTATTTATCCTTATAAAAACTTACAACATCATTATAAACATCCATCTTTTCTTTTTCGTTTAAGACTTCATGTTTCATATTTTTATATATTCTTAATTTAACATCTAATCCGTATTTTTTATATAAATCAAATAATTTAATTAAACCTTTTCCATTATTACCTACAGGATCTTTTTCTCCACCAATAATAAAGATTTTTAAATCTTTAGAAATTGTTTTAATGTTCTTTGATTTTTGAATAGAATTTAATCCTTTCATAAATTCTTTATAAAAACCATTTGAACATCTATAGCCACTAAATGGATCAGCATCATAAGCTAAAATATTATCTTCGTTATATGAAATCCAAGCATTAGGACTCTTTTCATTTTTAACAGTTTTTTCATATGCTCCAACTGAAAGATTGTGTAATAATTTAGCATCTTTATCCTTATTCTTTTTAGTGACTACCATCTTTGATAAAACTGCACCAAAACCAACTAAAGGATTTCTTCCATTTGTTCCACATAAAACAACTCTTTTAATATTTTTTGAATATTTTTCAATATATCCTTGAGCAACAAAACTACCCATAGAATGAGAGAAAATATTTACATCTTTATTATATTTTTCCTTTAACTCTAAAATAAAATCATTAAATATTTCAATTTCTTTTGTGAAATAATCTTCCATTGGTCTACCTAAAGTACCATTATCACCTTGACCAGAATGATCTAAACAATAAACAGAATAACCATGTCTATTTAAAAATGTAGCAAAATGATCATATCTTCCACTATGTTCAGCCATACCTGTAACAATTAATATTATTTCTTTAGGATTTTCAATTTCCCATTTATGACCTTTAAGTGTAACATCATATTTAGTTTTATATTCTAATAATTCCATATTATTCTCCTTTAAAGATTTTATTTGTTAATTTAATTATATACGAAATTATATTATTTTTAAATAATATAAATTCAAATTCTTGTTTAAATAAGCTAATACATTTTACATGTAATTAATTTATTACAAAAACACAATCAGCATAAATTTATTTTTTATTCATTCAAATTATAAATTCAATACTAAAACATTCAAAATCTATATTAAATC
>CAVDQJ010000033.1:17425-18233 GCA_963611005.1 bacterium
AATTAGTATAATATCTCTATAAAATTAAAGGAGAATAAATTATGCGTAAGACAAAATTATTCATTTCTACAGTTGCTTTAATGATGTTATTGACTTCATGTGGAGAAACAGGTACAACACCAAATAATAACAACAATAATAACGATCAAGGAGGTGGTTCTACACCTAGCGTCCCCACATTAAAAGGTAAAGCAAAATTTTTAAATGCTCATGATAAAACATTAAATAGCGACTCATATCAATACAATTTTGATTTAACTGCATCTATTAAATTTGATGCAGCTGGAGCTAGCGCATCTGCAAATATTGCAAGTTTAAGCGGCACAACTTACTACAATAAAAACAATAAAGACACTCAATATTTACAAAAGAAAACAGCAAAAGCTGGATTACTTTTTGAATCTACTTCTTATACTTATAATCAAGGAACTGAACTTATAAAAGTAAACGAAAATTCAAGTAGATATTCAATTGAAGATAAACAAGATGTATCTAATTTTGACTATAAAAACTACTCTTTTAATAAACTTATAAATAATATTACTGATAAGACAATAGATGAAGGTAAAGATTTATCAACTACTAAATATAGACTTGATTATAATATCAAATATAAATTATCTACTTTTTGTGATATTGCAGGTTCTATTGATGTAGATTATTTCTTTAAAATTGTTAATACATATCAAAACTATGTCGACTTAAATTATGATTCATATGTTACATATAATGGCAGTTATTTTGATACATTCTACGTTAAATTTGATGTAACAATTAAACAAATTGCAACTATTTCATTAACATATAC
>CAVDQJ010000034.1:0-4279 GCA_963611005.1 bacterium
ATATTATAGTTTTAAGGACTAGTTATGTTAGATCAATTTTCAAGGACTCAATTAATATTTGGAAAAGATGCAATGGAAGTATTGAAAAATAGCCATGTATGTGTTTTTGGTATTGGTGGAGTTGGTGGATATGTTTGTGAAGCTTTAGCAAGAAGCGGAGTTGGAAAATTTACATTAATCGATAATGATACTGTTAGTTTAACAAATATTAACAGACAAATAATAGCTACAATGGACACAATTGGAAAATATAAAGTTGATGTTATGAAAGAAAGAATTTTAAGCATAAATCCAAAGGCAATTGTTGAAACATATAAATGCTTTTATCTTCCTAGTAATGCCAATCAATTTGATTTTACTAAATATGATTATGTTATTGATGCAATCGATACAATAACCGCTAAAATTGATATTATTTTAAAAGCTCAAGAAGTTAATACAAAAATTATTTCATCTATGGGTGCAGGAAATAAAACCGATCCAATGTCTTTTAAAATAACAGATATATATAAAACTGAAATGGACCCATTAGCTAAAGTAATGAGACACGAACTTAAAAAAAGAAATGTTAAAAAATTAAAAGTTATATATTCTACTGAAAAATCATTAAAACCACTTAATGATGAAGAGAATTATGAAGAATTAAAAAGTGGAAAAAGGGAAACACCAGGTAGTAACGCTTTTGTTCCTAGTGCTTGTGGTTTATTGATTGCTAGTGAAGTTGTTAAAGATTTAACGAATGATGTAGCAAGAAGTGAGTTAAAAAGATGATTTATTTTGATTATGCTGCAAATTACCCTACTAAAAAAGAAGTTTTAGATGCATTATGCGAAACTGAACTTAATTTTTTTGGTAACTATAATTCATCTCATGAGGCAGGAAAAATTAGTAAAAATAAATTTATAGAATTGGATTCAAAAATTAAAAAAGACCTTGAAATCCCTAATGATTTTGAAATAATTTATACATCATCTGCAACTGAAAGTAATAATCTTGCAATTAAAGGAATTGCAAATTGTTATTCAGGTTTTGGAAAGAAAATATTGGTATCAGAATTAGAACATAGTAGTGTTAATGGAACTCTTGGATATTTAAAAGATATAGGATTTAATATTGAATTTTTTAAAACTAAAGAGAGTGGTGAAATTGATTTTGATGATTTAAAGAATAAATTAACTGATGATTGTATTCTTGTTTGTTTAATTTTTGTTGATGGAGAAACTGGGTTTATCCATGATTATAAAAAGGTTTATGAATTAGTTAAAAATAGTAAAAATGCTCACTTTTTATTAGATGCAACTCAAGGAATTACTAAATTTGATTTGGATTTTAACTATACAGAACTTGTAAGCTTCTCTCCTCATAAATTTGGTGGAATTATAGGTAGTGGTTGTTTAATAAAAAGAAAAACGACAATATTAACTCCTTTAATTCAAGGAGGAGAATCAAATTCTATTTATAGGTCTGGATCTGTGCCTTTAGGAATTATAGCTTCTTGTCAAAAAGCTATTGAATTAGCGGTTAAAAATAAAGATTTAAATTATAAAAAGACAAAAATTATTAATGAATATTTATTAAATGAAATAGCTCAAATAAGTAAAATAAAAGTTAATTCATTTGATAATCCATATATTATTAATTTATCAGTTGAAGGTAAAAGCGGTAAGGATTCAGTAGAGTTTTTGAACAATTTAGGAATATGTGTATCTCAAAAATCAGCATGTTCAATTAAAAATACACCATCAAAAATTATTATGTCTATTTATAAAGATAAAAAAAGAGCTTCTTCTTCGTTTAGAATTTCACTTTGCGAATTAACTACACTTGAAGAAGCAAAAGAATTAATTAAAGCATTAAAGGAGTTAGCAAAATGAGTGATGAATACGAACAATCGATAACAAGAAAATTTAGAAATAAACTTTGGGCTAGATTTGTAGCCGCTATTAAAAAATACGATTTAATTCAAGAAAATGACCATATTTGTGTTTGTATAAGTGGTGGAAAAGATTCAATGGTAATGGCAAGATTATTTATGCAATTACAAAAACATCCTGATTTCAATTTTAAAGCTACTTATTTAGTAATGAATCCAGGATATAATGATATTAATTTGCAAATGATAAAAAATAATTTAGCAAAATTATCTATTCCTGCTATTATTGAAGAAACTAATATATTTGAAATAGCAAATTCTCAAACAAAAAGCCCTTGTTTTTTATGTGCTAAAATGAGAAGAGGTGCTTTATATAACTTAGCAAAAAAATATGGATGTAATAAAATCGCTTTAGGACACCATTATGATGATGTAATTGAAACAACTTTAATGAATTTATTAAATTCAGGTTCATTTCAAACAATGTTACCTAAATTAAAAAGTGCAAACTACAATGGAATGGAATTGATTAGACCAATGTATTTAATTAGAGAAAAAGATATTATTGCTTGGAAAAATTATCACAATCTTCAATTTATTCAATGCGCATGTAGATTTACTGAAAACTGTGCAGTTTGTGATAATGGTGGAGGAGGAAGTCAAAGACTTGCTACTAAATTATTAATCAAAGAATTAGTTAAAACTTATAATCCTCAAGTTGAAAAGAATATATTTAAAAGTGCAGATAATGTCACATTAGATATGGTTTTGGGTTATAAATCACATGGGAAATACCATAATTATTTAGAAAATTATGATATAAACGATGAATCGATTGACTCAAAAACAGATAGTGAAACACATCATTAATTAGGAGATTTAATTATGAAAATATTTAGAAGAGTTTTATTAGGGGTTGGTATTACAGTATTAGTTTTAGGGGCTATAGTAGGTTCGACTTATTTATATTTTAAAAATGTTCAAGGAATTGATGCAGTTAAAGTTATTAAGTCTTTTAAAGCATTAAATAAAGTTGATGAAAGTTATACTAATAAAAAATTTACTAATGAAGATTTAACTAGTGCAGTAAATAAAATTAATAGTTCTACGCCTAATTTACTTGTTAAAGATGGTGATTATTATAAAGTAAATGATAATTACACTACTTTACCAGTAATGTTAAAAGATATTTCTTTAAATGGTAAAGAAACTACAGCATTATTTTCTAATTTTAAAGAAAAAGAAGGTAAAGAATCTCTTAAAGATTTAAATTTAATAGACATTTCATATAGTAATTTAGAAAATGACTCAATAAATTTAACAACTGTTATATCTTATAATTTTACTTCATCACAAAAAGATACATTAAATAATTTCCCTATGATTTTATTTAAAGGATTATTACCTGATACAATTTATGTTAAATCAGTTATTAAAGTTTCTAAAACTACAACAGCATTTGAATATAATACAAGTTCTGTTGAATTATGTTTAAATAGTCTTAATAACGAAGATGCTAAATATACATTCGATCTACTTAATAGATTTATGAATTTTGGAACAAGTGATGAAATTAATTTAAAAATTGGTGATGTTGTAGCAAATGCTTTAATTGGAAATAGCGATAATGAAGGGTTTGGTTATATTTATTCTAAATTAGGTGCTAAAGATTTCAAATTTAAAGAAGAAAATGGAGAATTAGTGTATTCTTTATATAAATAAGGAGATAAATATGAAAATTGCATGTGTAATAACAGATGGTTTTGAAGAAGTTGAATTTGCTGCTAGTATTGGTATTTTAAGAAGAGGAGGATGTGATATAGATATTTATTCTCTTCATAATAATTCTTGTAGAGGAAGATATGGTTTATTAGTTAGTGATTTATTATCTTTTGATAATTTTAATAAAGAACAATACGATATGCTTTTAATGCCAGGAGGACCTGAATATCAAGAGTTAGAAAATAATAAAAAATACATTGAAATCCTCACTTATTTTTTAAAAAATAATAAATATGTTGCAGCAATTTGTGCTGGACCTACAATTATTGGACATCTCGGTTATTTAAAAAATAAAAAATATACATGTTTTACCTCTATGAATGAAGATTTTGGTGGAACATATGTTGATGTATACGCTATAAAAGATGGTAATTTAATAACTGGTAGAAGTGCTGCAGCTACAATTGAATTTGCATTCTTGATTCTTGAAACTGTAAAAGGAAAAGAAGTAGCAGAAGCAATTAAAAAACAAATATATTTTTATAAATAAGTAATAAAAAAACTTCTCAAACGAGAAGTTTTATTTTTATTTATTTTTTTCTTTGGCTTCGGCCATTGCTTTTTTGACTTCTTCTTTTTGAGAAGCAGGTCTCACAGCAACAACACCTGGAACTTCTTCCATAA
>CAVDQJ010000035.1:0-2362 GCA_963611005.1 bacterium
ATTTAAAGTCATCTCATAAATAATACTATTATTACTAGTTATTATTACAAGATTTTTATTTACCTAAATATTTGTTAAAATATCATAGCGAGGTGATATTATGAAAACTTTAATTATTAGCGATGATAACGCTGGTATTACATATAAAGAAGCTGAAGAGTTAGGCATTAAGTTAACAAGAATGCCTATATTAATAGATAACGAAACATATTTTGAGAATATAAATATTACTCAAGATAAATTTTTTGAACTTCAAGAAGGTGGTGCTGATATTAGAACTAGTCAACCATCAATTGGTGAAGTTTTAGAAATGTGGGATGAATATTTAAAAACATATGATGAAATAGTCTATATGCCCATGAGTAGCGGATTATCTTCTAGTTGTGAAACTGCTATTAATTTAAGTAGAGATTATGAAAATAAAGTATTTGTTGTAGATAATCATAGAGTTAGTGTTACTTTAAGATCTGCAGTATATGACGCAATTAATTTAGTAAAACTTGGTAAAACTGGTAAAGAAATCAAAGAAATATTAGAAACAGCTGCACATGATTCTTCAATTTATATTATGGTCAATACTTTAAAATATCTTAAAAAAGGCGGAAGAGTTACTCCTGCTGCTGCTTTAATTGGAGAAACTTTACATTTAAAACCAATTTTAAGAATTGATGGTGGTAAACTTGATGCATGTGCTAAAAGTATAGGTTTTAAAAAAGGTAAAAAGATATTACTTGAACAAATGGATTACGATATAAAGTATAAATACTGTAACGATTTACATTCTTTAAGAATATGTATTGCTTATACAAAAGATATCGAAGAAGCTTTAGCATTTAGATATGAAGTTGCTCAACACTATAGCATTAAAGAAGAAGATATTATTATTAATCCTTTATCTTTATCTGTTGCAACTCATATCGGTCCAGGCTCCTTAGCTATTGCATGTTCAAAAATAATTAAGTAATATTTAAAACATGGAAACAGATTTAGTCAAATATTCTAAAAAAAGAAAATTATTTCTTCTATTAGGTCTTACATTTGTAATTTTAGCTATAACTCTTTTAATTGTTGGTACTTTACTTTATACAAGTTATTTAACAACTATTATGCGTGATAACGATTATTACAATGCTAAAACT
This sequence comes from bacterium, assembly GCA_963611005.1. GTDB lineage: Bacteria > Bacillota_I > Bacilli_A > RFN20 > CAG-826 > Onthovivens. The sequence goes on from CAVDQJ010000035.1 coordinate 1,140, forward strand.
AGTAGAATTATATTTAGTAATTTACCTACAGATTTATGTTTCTTTATTATATTTAGTATTGTTTTACTCGGTCTATCATTTGTTTTATTTATAACTGGTATAACTTTATTACTTATAAGATCATTACAAATGGATAGATTATTAAAAGAAGCTCACGAGAAACAATTTAAAATAAATAACGAAAGTAAACAATAAAATAAGCTACGAAATCGTAGCTTATTTTTAATTTAATCAATATTAGAATTTAACTCTTCTTCACTAATAAGATTTTTATTAATAGCAATTTCTACTATTTTTTCAGTCTTACTATTAATCCTTCTAACAGATGTATCCATATCATCTTTTTTACTTTGTAATGCATTAATATTTTTAGCTAAAGCTTCCCATCTTATCGATAATGTTTTTGATAATTCTTTTAATTTATTAACTTCTACAACTATGTTATTAACATTATTAGCAATTTCATAATTAAGTCTTAAAGTTAATACATTAGATAATATTGCTTGTAATGTTGAAGGAGAACACAATATTACGTTTTTCATTCTAGCATATTCAATTACACTTACATATAATTCATCATTAACTTGAATATAACCTAATATAGAATCATTAGGAATATACATAATCGCATAAGCACATGTTTTATTTTTAATAATATATGCACTTGATATTTTATCTATTTGTGATTTTAATTCTTTTTTAAAATTCGATATGTTTTCCTTATCATTTTTATTATTTAATATTAAATCTTGATAATTTACAAAAGGAAATTTTGAATCGATACACAACAAATTATCAGGTTCAGGTAAAAAGACAACAGCGTCAGGTCTTACATTTCCACTACTTCCTTTATTAATACTATATTGAGTAGAAAATAATTTATGTGTTTCTCCAAATACTTGACTTAATATAGCATTTAATGATACTTCACCAAATTTACCTCTAGCTTGAGTATTATTTAACACATTATTTAAACTACTAACTTCTTTACTTAAACTATCAATATTTTCTTGAGCTTTAGATATTTTACCTAATGCTAAATTAACTTTTTCTAAATTTTCAGAATTATTTTTAAATCCATCATTTAATTTACTATCTACTGTTTTTCTAATCTCTCCTAGTTGTTGAGTAACTAATTCTAATATTTTAGCATTATTATTTGTAATAGCACTTAAGTTACTATCTTTAATCTCGGCTAATTTTTCATTTTGAGCATTTAATTT
>CAVDQJ010000036.1:0-2169 GCA_963611005.1 bacterium
CTTTAAAAAGTTTAGAAGTATTTTTCCTACATATAAAGATACTAGTGATTTAAAAATAACTGATTTAGATGAATTTATATTAAATCAATCAATTGAAGGCTTAAATTCATCGACTTTATCGAGAAGAACTTCATTTTTAAAGATGTTTTATTTATTTCTTGAATCCGAAGGAATTACAAAGAATTTAATTCAAGATATAGAAATGCCTAAAAAAAGTAAAAAATTACCTGTATATTTAACAAAAGAAGAAGTCAATAAGCTTTTAGAAATGCCTGATTTAACTAAATATAACGGAATGAAAGATAAAGCAATGATGGAAGTTATGTATTCAACTGGTTTAAGAGTTTCTGAATTAGTGGAACTTAAAATAAAACAAGTAAATGCTAATGAAAAAATTATAACAGTAATAGGAAAAGGTAAAAAACAAAGAAGTATTCCAATTAGGGAATCATCTTTAAATTATTTATTAACTTATATTAATAATTTTAGAAATAAACTTAAAACTATTGAAGATAAACAATATGTATTTTTAAATTCAAAAGGAAAACGATTAACAAGACAATCTTTCTTTATTTCTTTAAGAAAGTACGCAAAACTCGCTGGAATCGAAAAAGAAATACATCCTCATAGCTTAAGACATTCGTTTGCAACGCATTTACTTGAAAATGGTGCTGATTTAAGAGCTGTACAAGAATTATTAGGTCATACAAATGTAGAAACTACACAAATTTATACTCATTTAACAAATGAAAGAATAATTAACTCATATGATTTGTATTGGAAGAAAAAATAATCTATAATTTAGGTAGATCGGAGTAGTTATATGAAATATAAAAGAATATTTTTAATAGTTATGGACAGTTTAGGAATTGGACATGCTAAAGATCAAGAAAAATTTGGTCAAAACAAAGAAGTTAATGACGTTGGTGCAAATACATTTAAGCATATCAGTGATCATTTTGATAAATTAAATATCCCTAATATGGAAAAATTAGGAATAGAAGATTTAGATGATTTAAAAAATATTTCTAAAGTAGAACACAAGAACAGTTATTCAATTAAATTAAATGAAGCTAGTAATGGAAAAGATACCATGACTGGACACTGGGAAATGATGGGAATTTTAACTACAAAACCATTTAAAACCTTCACAGATACGGGATTTCCTAAAGAATTAATCGATGAACTTGAAAAACAAACCGGACATAAAATTATTGGAAATTACGCATCAAGCGGAACTGTAATTTTAGATGAATTAGGCGAACAACAAGTTAAAGATAATAGTTTAATCGTTTATACATCAAGCGATTCTGTCCTTCAAATTTGTGCTTGTGAAGAAACAACAGGTCTTGACGAATTATATAGATGCTGTGAAATTGCAAGAAAATTATGTATGAAACCTGAATGGTTTGTCGGAAGAGTTATTGCTAGACCATTTATCGGTAAGAAAAAAGGTGAATTTAAAAGAACTAGTAACAGACACGATTACACAATTTCTCCAAGTGGAATTACTGCAATGGATATTTTAAAAGAAAATGGCTATACAGTAAGTTGTGTTGGAAAAATTAATGATATTTTTAACGGAGTTGGCGTTACTGAAACCGTTCATACAGTATCAAATAACGATGGAATGGATAAAACCATTGCAATTGCTAAAAATAAAGATTTTAAAGAAGGTTTCTGTTTTGTTAATTTAGTTGAATTTGATAGTGAATACGGACATAGAAGAAACGTAATCGGATATGGTAAAGCTATTGAAGATTTTGATTTAAAACTCAAAGAATTTATGAGTGTTATGAATGATGATGATTTATTAATGATTACTGCAGATCATGGTAATGATCCAACTTGGAAAGGTACAGATCATACTCGTGAACAAGTTCCTTTATTAGTTTATTCAAAATCAATTAAAGATGGACGTTATTTAGAAGAAAGAAATACATTCGGAGATATTGGTTCAACAATATTAGAAAACTTTAATTTAAAGAAAGATTCATCAATGATTGGTGAACCAATTAAAGAAATTCTTAAATAATTTAAAATTTAAAGATTGTGGTTAAAATTAAAATCACAATCTTTTTTTATACATAAAATCGTAGTGCTGAAATAAATTAGTAAATAATTAGTATTAAATTAGTATCAATTTTTGTGGAAAACTAACCTTAATAA
>CAVDQJ010000037.1:0-4538 GCA_963611005.1 bacterium
GACACATACCTTGTACCATTTTATTCTATTAATAACGAATTTACTTTTAAAGAAATTAATTAACTTTAGTTAATATAAAACTACCATTTCCTTTTATATTTGCGACCTTGTTTGCAGGGATAAAAAAGCTATCATATTTTTCAAAAACCATATCATTTACCATCCCTTTTCCTTCAATAAAAGTTATTGAAATAAATGATTTTGAATCCGCTTTTAAATAATAATCATTCTCAAAATCAATTCTTGAAGAACTAAAATATTTACATTCTCCAATTATATTATTCGAAAATTCTTTCTTTTTAAATTTGTTTAAATTAATTACATTTAAAGCTTTCTCAATATGCAATTCTCTTTTATTTCCATTTTTATCAACACGATTATAATCATATAATCTATAAGTCAAATTTGAATTTTGTTGAATTTCAATTAAAGTTACACCTTTTCCTATAGCATGAATTGTACCTGACTCAATAAAATATGATTCACCTTTTTTAACTTCAAAAAAATTCAATTTATCTAATATAGTTCCTTTATTTAATGAATCACTGATATCTTTTAAGTTTTCATTGTTTTTAAAACCTAAATAAATGCCTGCTCCTTTTTCTGCATCAAGAATATACCACATCTCTGTCTTACCATATGAATTTTCATATTTTAAAGCATATTCATCGCTTGGATGAACTTGAACAGACAAATTATCTCCACTATCTATTAACTTAATTAAACAAGGAAAAAATTTAAAAGAAGATAAATTAGTTCCTAAATCTTCTTTACAAACAATATCACATAAATTTTTATTTTTATATTCTCCAGAATCTATAATTGTTGGTCCATCTTTATGAAAAGATAATTCCCAACACTCTGATATTGAATCAAAAACACTATGTTTTCCCGCTTCTTTTAATTTGCGACCACCCCAAATATAATTTTTAATAGCAGGTTTTAATTTAACAACTTCCATATCTATAATTGAATAATAAAATTATTATCCTTTTTTATTCCACCATTTTTTCTTAAAACATTAATAAAATTGGAATCATTATAAGTAGAATCAATAATAATTTTATAATTTTTGAACTTATTTCTTGTAAATGAAACAACTTCCTTAAAATCATCATATTGGTTCATAAATACATTTTTAACAAATAAAGCATGTAAATCCTCATTGTTTTCTAAAAACACTAAAGAACTTAACTTACCATAAGCATAAATAATTAAACAAAAATTATTGTCATTTTCTAAAAATAACCTTAACCCATCTTCATCAATTTTATTTTTAAACTTATTAATATGATCTAAAGCTTCCTTTGAAGGTTTAGTTAAATATTTAATTACAATCTTAGCCATTTTCTCTTTCCATTACTAAACTAGCTGCGCCAATAACTCCAGCATCGTTTTTCAAAACAGCAATCTTTAAATCTACAACAGGAGAATTTTTAAAGCCGTAATCTCTATCTTCACAATATTTCTTTAATTTTTCAATTAAATAATCACCTTGATTAGAAACTCCACCACCTAAAATAACTGCTTCAGGTCTAAAAATATTGCAATAATTTAATACACCTTCTCCTAAATTTGAAATATATTCATCAACAACTTTATTTGCAGCTTTATCGCCTTTTTTAGCACATTCAAATGAGGTTAAACCATTTACTTTATTAATATCATGATCACAAACTTCCCACATTAAAGATTCTTTATTTTCTTCCATTATTCTTTTAGTAATTCTAAGTAATGCGCTTGCTGATGCGTAAGCTTCAAAACATCCATTTCTTCCGCATCCGCATGTAACACCATCAGTCTTTATAGTCATATGACCAAGCTCAGTACCTTTTCCTTCATTACCTTCAAATAATTTGCCATTGATGATAACTCCACCACCTACACCTGTACCTAATGTAAGCAAAATTGAGCTCTTATAATTTTTAGAAGCTCCAAACATCGCTTCTCCTAAACATGCAACATTAGCATCATTACTAATATATATTGGCTTATTGAACCAACTTAAAGCCTTTTTAATATCAACTTTTTCTAATTTTAAATTAGGAGCATATTCAACAATTAATTTTTCTATATTACAAATTCCAGGAATACCAATTCCTAAACCTTTAATTTCATATTCAACATTTAATTTATCAACTAAATGATGTGTTAATTCATTTAAAATTCTACAAAATAAATCATTACCAGTTTCATTATTTGTAGAAATACTTTCTTTATAAACAATAGTTCCATCAGCTAAAATTCCAGCACCTTTTAATGACATTCCGCCAACATCGATTCCTAAAAATATAGCCTTTTTCATATTGTTTTTCCCTTTCATTGGTGGAGATGCGGAGAATCGAACTCCGGTCCATTTAATGTTCCACATAGAATACTACAGTTTATAAGGAATTTAAATTTCATGGCTTATCAACTCCTTCAAACTTTACACCACTATGTTATTTAGTTTTCGTTAATAATTATAACAATCATTATTACTTATTTTCTGTTTATGACAGATGACTTAAGTGCGAGAAAATGCGCCCTTAAGATCCGTGCTTTCAAGCTATAAAAGCTTCAAGGCTGAACTAAGCAGCAAAAGCAAGGTTTAAATTTCTGTTGCCAGATATTTTTGTTTTAGCTTTTAACGAAGCAACTCGACTGCATTCTATGCTAATCATTAGATGTCGAAACCAAGACATCCCCAGTAGTAATATAATAATACTTTTTTTTACTAAAATACAAATAGAATATTTGTATAATATTCATTTTTAGTTTATACTTATTTAGAAACGAGGAAGATATATGAGTCAAAAAGCAAAAATTGTTAAAAATAAGAAAAAATTTCCTTGGGGAAAAATTTGGTACTATATTAAAAGTTTATTTAGTAACTCAATCGCAATGGAATGCGGAATGAAAAAGAAATGGTATGTTTCACTTATCATTTTTGTAGTTTCATTAATGGTATCAATTATTCCACAAGTTGTAACATCATCAAAAACTTCAGGATCTAGTGTCTTTAGTCAATCAACTAACGATCAATTCGCATTAGGTTTAACAGGATATGTTGCAAACACATCTGGAAAAGATATTACATTTACTGAAGATGGAAAAGCTACAATCGATGGATATTCATATGATAATAAACCTATTTATAGTTTATCTATCAACTATGAACCAACCAATCAAAAGAATTTATTAATATTTGAAGTTTTCTATTTAAATATGGAAAATAACGACCCTAACTTATCAACAACTGTCAATCAAATAAGAATGGGTAACCACGATTCTGAAGGTAAAATTATTGAAGGTACTGATACAGTTCGTTCATCAAGTTACATTCTTATCACTCCAACATATTTTGAAGCTAGAGTTTATAAAATTGGTCAAACAACAAACGCTTCAGGTATTACTGGTGATTTCAATAATTTAAGAGGTTCTATAAAAGGTAAAACTTTAAGACAAGTACTTACTACAGAAAAAGATGGTTATGAAGCTAATACTTCTAGTTTATATTTACAAAACTTCTACGATTTAACAAATGATGTTTATACAAACAACAAAATTAAATATATTTGGATCAACTTTGCTATCGTAGCTGGATTAAATGGTGGTATTACTATATTAATGGGCTTCTTATTCTGGGTTATGACTAGAGGTAAGAGCAATCCACTTAAAACTGTTATTAAATGGTATAGCGGATTTGGAATTGCTTCATGGTTAATGATGACACCTGCATTATTAAGTTTAGCATTTGGATTCTTACTTTCAAACTTCAGCATGATAATCTATATCTTATGTTTTGGTATAAGATGTATGTGGTTATCGATGAAGAATTTAAGGCCATCATATCAACAATAAACAATTTAAAAAGGAATCGAATGATTCCTTTTTTTAATCTTTCCAATCGCTATCAGGATTGCTTTTATTATCGAAATATAATTTTAATTCAGCTAGAACATCATTTATTTCTCTATAAATAAAACCTTCTTTATGGACAACAGGATTTTCAAAATCACCTGTAAATATTACTTTTTTATTACGTAAAGCAACCTCTTTAATTTTAATTACAATATCATTATATTCTTTACTAAAATGTTCTTTTAAATAAATAAGTTGAGTATAAAAATTAGGTTCTATATAAAATAAACTTCCTTCATATTGATAACAATTAATATCTTTATAATCTTTATCTTTTACTATTTTTAAATCATTAAATTCAATATATTCCATATAAGTACCTCAATGATGATAAGTTTCATTTCTATTAATTTTAAAACTTCTATATATTTGTTCTAATAAGAACAATCTAATTAGTTGATGAGGAAAAGTCATTTTAGAAAAACATATGCTTTTGTTAGCTCTTTTTTTAATTTCTTCATTAAAACCTAATGATCCTCCAATAGCAAAATTTATACAACTTATTCCTTTCTCTTCACATTTTAAAAAGAATGATGCAAATTCTTCGCTTGTTAATTCTTCACCCTTAAGATCTAAAATAGTTAAATAATCTTTATCTTTTAATTTCTTTAAAATTTTATTAGTTTCTATATCTT
>CAVDQJ010000038.1:0-3134 GCA_963611005.1 bacterium
ATATTATACAAATCCTTATATATTAAACTATTTTAGTGAACATTCTATTACAATAACAACATTAGATAATTTCATGATTTATTTTGGTGAAATTATGTTTGTTATATGTTTTATTAGTTTTTTAACAGCTATTTTCTTTAGAATGTATTTATCTAAAGAAAACAAAAAACTAGATTTAGTATTAAGAATTATTCAATATGTTGGTGCTGTTGGAGCAGTTGGATTTTTCCTTATGTATATGCAAGGACAATCAGCTTATTTAATTTATCCTTTAGCTAATGTTATTATTTTCTGTAAAGATGGTGTTGTTTTAGCTAATTCTAATGCTCAATCATCATATATATCTTCTTTAAGTGGTACATTCCATTTCCAAGTTGCATTATATGCTTTATTTATTATTAGTGGGGCTTGTTTAGTATTTTATATTTGTGACCATAAATTATATAAAGAATATGGACATCATGGATTAATTACTGCATGTTTCTTTATCGCTTTCCCTTGTGGAATATTAGGTGCTAGAGCTTGGTATGTAATCGGTAACTGGACTCGTGATGGATTTAATCTCGATCCAATGAAAATATTTAGAGTTTGGGAAGGTGGCTTAGCTATTATGGGTGGAGCTGTCTTTGGTATTATTACTGGTATTTTAGTAATGATTATCTATAAAATTAAAAATAGTAGATATAAACCAATCGACTATTTACTTTTAGTCGATATAATTGTCCCTACTATTTTAGTAGCTCAAGCAATTGGTAGAACTGGAAACTTCTTTAACAATGAAGTTCATGGTGATCCTGTAAGTATTCAATACTTTAATTGGTTACCTACATTTATTAAAAATAATATGCATTATACAAGCGCTGCAAGTAGCGGTACTTTAGATGCTGATAAGATATATGTTCCATTATTCTTTATTGAAGCTATAGTTAATTTATGTGGTTATTTCTTTATTGAATATGGTATTAAAAATTTATTTGGAGTTAATTATAAACTCAAACATGATTATCATGCTGGAGGTAGTTTAGTCGGTTGGTATATAGCTTGGTATGGAGCTACTAGAGCTGTATTAGAACCTATGAGAGATAGAGCTTATAACATGGGTAAAGATGATAATTTCTCTAATGTTAGCGCTTATGTAATGATTGGAATTGGTTTATTTATCGTTGCTGTTTGTGTTGTTTTAAAGATATTAAATGAAAAAGGTATTATTAAATATCAATGGCAAAAATATTGTGAAAAAGTAGCATTAGAAGATAAAGAATTAAATGAAGGAAAATAAAAACATATGTATAAAGCCATTATTTTTGATATGGATGGAACTTTAATAGATTCTGATGATGTCGTTATTGAAACTTGGGACGAGCTTTTTAAAGTTTTTAAACCAAAAGATTTAAAATACGATAAAGAAGATTTTAGAAGATTTAGTGGACCTGCATTAAAGGGTAGTTTAATAGAGATGTTTCCAGAATATGATTTAGATTTTATTCATAAAGAATATTGTGATAGAACAAGAAAATATTATGATAATTATTGTAGATTATTTCCTAATGCTAAAGAAACATTAACTAAATTAAAAAATGATGGTTATATATTAGGTATATTAACTACTAAAAATAAAGAAATGACAAATATATGTCTTAAAAGATTTGGTGTATTTGATTTAATTGATATTGTTGTTAGTGCTAACGATGTAACACATTATAAACCTGATACTGAAGGAATGGATTTAATTAAAAAGAAATTAAATCTTAATAGTGAAGATATTTTATATATTGGAGATAATGATATTGATTATTTAACATGTAAAAATAGTGGAGTTGATTGTATTTTAATGACTATGTGTAAAAGAGTATATAAAGTGCAAGTTAATCCTATTTGTTATATAAATAATTATGTAGATTTATATAAGGAGATTAAAAGTTTATGTTAATTGAAAAGGATATTGGTATTATAGGAGCTGGTCCAGCAGGGATGAGCTGTGCTTTATATTTAAGTAGAAGCAAATATACTTTTGAGATTATTGAAAAAGAGATGTCTGGTGGTAAATTGAATATTACTACTGAGATTGAAAACTATCCTGGTGTTAATAAAACTGATGGTTTCTCTTTAGGTATGATGATTAAAAAACAAATAGAATCTTTTGGTATTAAAATATTAAAAGACTCAATAAATGATATTAGTTTTGAAGAAAATAGATTTAAATTAATAGGTAATAAAAATACATATTTGTTTAAAAATATTGTAATAGCTACTGGAAGTAGTAATAAAAAATCTAATGCTATTAATGAAGAAAAATTTTTAGGTAAAGGCATTTCTTTTTGTGCTGTTTGTGATGGATTTTTATATAAAAATAAAGATGTTTTAGTATTTGCAAATTCAAGAAAAGGTTATTTAGAAGCTTTATATTTATCTAATTTAGTTCATAAAGTTTATTTAGTAAGCGATAAAAATGAAGATGATACTGAAGGTAATTTAACTAAATTAAAATCATTAGATAATGTTGAATTTTTATATCCTTATAAAATTAAAAAGTATGATGGAGATGAAGTCATTAATAGTGTTGAAATTGAAAATGTTGAAAGTAAAGATTTAAAAACAATAGACATTTCAGCATGTTTTCCATTTTTGGGTGACACACCAAATAATTATTTAATTAAAAAATTAGGTGTAGAAACTAATAAAAATGGATATATATTAGTAGATAAAAATATGCAAACAAACATTGGTGGAGTTTATGCAATTGGTGATATAATAGATAAACCATTAAGACAAGTCGTTACAGCTTGTAGTGATGGAGCTATTGCAGCAACAAGTATTATTAAGAATTTAAATAAGTAGGTTTATATGGAACAAGAAATTTCTTTTACATCAGAAATTAAAGACGAAATAACTTCTTTAGAAGATTTAAGTAATGATAAAAAGAAGTCTCTTTTAGCTGCGTTTATTAGATCAAGTGGTTTTATAAAATTTAAAGATGGTAAAGATTATTTAATTTTAAAAACTGAAAATGCTAAAGTTGCTAAATTTATTTATAGCATTATCAAAGAATACTATAAAAACATTTCAGTTACATTTTCATTTAGAAAAAGTATGAAATTTTATAAAGCTACTGAATATTTAATCAATATATTAGA
>CAVDQJ010000039.1:0-2165 GCA_963611005.1 bacterium
AATCACCAAATAGTTTTCTTAATTCAAGTTGAAAATTTTACTTTTATGTTTGAAAAGAAATCCAAAAAAATAAAATAATTATTTTTTTTGAAATAAAATATCCTTTTCTAAAGGTTGTAAATCAACTTTAAATTCATATCCTATAATATTCTTATAAGGCGCATAATTGTTTATTTCGTCTAGGCCAATTATAGGAAAATTTTGATTATTAACATCATAAATATATAAGGATAGCAAATCATAAGTTTCATCTCTACTTCTATTACCTACTTTATATCCATTTAATTCTAACGATTTTTCCAAATCAGCAGAGTCGTACCCTAATTTAATTAAATCCTTTTCAAGGCTATTAATAGAAAGAATCGAATGAGGCTTTTTTTCTAAACGAACAAAAACAAAATAAGTATTTTTGTCAGTTGAAAGTTGATAGGAACTATGTACGCCAACTATATTGCCTGTTTTTTGTAAGGTAGACTTTACTTCATATATATTATCTTTACCAACTATATCATGAGTCCCTTTTTCTTGTCCTACCCAAACTAAGCTTTTATCAATACCATAAAATGTTTTTAAAGCAAGCATTTCTCCAATAACATCAAAAACCATTTTTTTCTTAATGCTGTCACCGAAAATTTCTTTCCATTTATCAATCCAAACATAAGGATCATTTAAAACATCTTTTCTATTATCAACATTCAAAAAATCAGAAGCTATCAAAACAAGCTTATCAATATCAACCGTATAAGGAGCTTCTAAGACTAATACAGGTATTGATTTATTTTCAAAGTTAGCAAAACTAGTCGAAATTTCCAAACCAACAAAACTTTCAGAAATTGGCTTTTTATATTCGCATGGTATAGCAACACTATAAGAAACCTTATCTTTTGCCAAATAACAAGTTAAATCACAAATTGTAATTGGCATTAAAGTATCTTCGGTCATTAAAAAAACAGTCTTAATTACGTCTTCAATTTTATTCATATTTATTTACCTCCACTTTACATGATAAAAATAAATCATTAACTTAAGTTTTTTCATCTCTAGTAACGCAATAGTCTCAACATGTATAGAGACTAGTTAGATGCAATATAAAATTAAAATAGGATAGTTTACATCGATATATCTAGTCTTGTGACAATGTAAAAAGGGAAAAACTAGTTAAAGGAGTTAAGATAAAATAACGGACGAAGTGCGGATAAGATACAAGTGAAAGTGTCACAAGACTTTAAAATTGTGAAGTTGGTTGGATTTTCTATTTTGGAACAATCTTTGTTTCTAAATGACTAACATTACAAACATACGACCGAAAATCAAAAAATGGTTTTATGAATTATTTCTTGTGTTCTTTTGAATTTCTAAAAGCTATAATTTCTATTAAAAATTTGGCAAAATAAATCAATATGATAGCAAAATAATTTTAAATGACTGCAGAATTCTCCATAAGGTGAAAATTAATATAAATTAAGTTCTCATAAATTAAAAAGTTCGACACATTTTCCGTATCGAACTAATGCATTCTTATTTGTGCGACCAACATAACTCAAACTTACACGGTGTTCGCCAATAGACCCCGAATTTTTAGTTACTAACCCTAGAAAACACATGGACAAAATTAAAACGAGAATTTATAACATTCATTTGATGCTCGCCCGCAAAACCAAATTGCTTATATGTGAAACTGATTGGTTGAAATTTTAACGACTTAGACAGTAAAATCTCTATACAACAAAACTTTTAAAGTATTAATCCCCTACATAAACGCTTTTACGCCTTTAGTTTGAAAGACTTTATCAAGGTTTTCCTGGTAGAAAGGAGCATAACCAAAAAAATGAACAAGCTGTTCTTTCAAAGATTTTAAATCATTGTCAGAAAAAGATTTGGCTATAGCTGTAGTTCCATCGAATTCGATATCAAAGCGGCCCCTTTGCTGATTGCTTGCTTTTAGAATAAGAAGGAATCCTTTCTTTTTTATCTTTGATTCATTTTTGTAAATATAAATTAGCGTTTGCATATAAGTTTCTTCATAAAATAATTCGTAAAACGATTTCATTTCTTTAATCTGAAAACTATTCATTTAAGCATAAAAACTCTGTAGACAAAAATAAACAGCAACTATTAATATCAAATTTAAAAAGAACTATTGAGTATGTTTGGTTTTAAAAATA
>CAVDQJ010000040.1:0-2084 GCA_963611005.1 bacterium
GTATTAAACGAATCCGTTTAATACTTTTATATTTTTGTCTATTAATTAACTATTCAGCAGTTTTAAGTTTAAATACTCTATTAATAATCATTAATGGAGCTGCTAAAAGACACATTGCTCCAACACATACACCCATTGATGCAGGAACATATGTTGATTGATAAATGAAGTTTTCTAATAATGTAATTGGTTGATAGAAGATTTCTGCACTAATCATATGACCTAAATATCTAACAACTGTAGCAGCAATTCCACCAACGATAATTCCAGCAATCATTAAACCAAATGTTTTGCCTTTTTTATCAGAATCTTTATTTAATTTTAAGAATAAATTAGTAAATGTACCAACTAATCCATATCCACCAAATGCGATTAAATAATCAAATGGATAAGTTTGTAATCCGTATCCATCTAATAAACATGTAATTAAACCAAAGATAAATCCACTTGCAATAAATCCTTTAACTCCGCCATGTCTAATAGCGATAATAAATAAAGGAATTGCAGCAAAGTTAATAGATCCACCATTAGCTTGCATTGGAATTCTTGCAAATTTATCAAGAACAACAGCTAAAGCGATTAATACAGCTTCTTCACAAATTTCTTGTACTGAATAAACGATTTTAGCTTTAAATGTAGTGATTAACATAACTACAATTAAGAATGTGCAAACGATACTAAATGCTGAGAATACAGGTCCCATTGTAGCACCATCAACATTTGCTAAATTAACATAATAAAGATTTGAACAGATTGTTGATCCAAAGAAATAAAGAAGAGTAACAATACTACAAATATAGAATACTTTTCTTAATACATCTTTATTAAAAATATGAAGAATAAATCCTGCAACATAGAATAAAATTGATGCAATTAAACTAATAAATGAACTTAATATAATCGCACTAATAGTTGCGTTATTAGTTAATTCAACTCCACTTCCAAATACAGCTTCAAGTCCTGTTATTGAAACATTAGGTCCAACAACAAACGATAAGGTAACTAAACTTGCTGTTAAGAATACTATCATCAAGACGACAAATAATAATCCTACAAATAGTTCCTTAAGATAATCTTTTAAAGTTTTGCTATTCATAAACTCCCTCCAAAAATGTAAGGAAATAAAAATTCCCTACGCTAGCATTACCTAGATCAGGTTAATGGTCAAGCGAGTAACACGCTTTTCTCAGCCACTTCTATAGCTCCCTTGTATTATTTTACTATAAATTAAAGTTTTTTAATATAAAAAATAATAAAATCAATAGAATTTATTTTTGAAAAAAATGAAACCGTTTTCAAAAAATATGAAACCGTTTACATAGTTTACAAATTTTATATACAGTCTATTATATAGTTGTTTTAAGGAGGATTTAAAACTATGGAAAAAAGAATTTACTTAAACTTTAAACAAATTGATCAATTTGAAAAAGAATACGTTGGTATTGAAGAAAATATAGAAAGCAATAAAGAAAGTGAGATTAAAAACCCTTACTTATTTATATCAGTTAATAATTTAACATCTAACAGAAAATATTAATATTATTAACCCAACATATTGGTTTGATTTTGTTATCTATTAAATATTTATTTGTATTATAGAAACAATTTGAATTAAACCATCCACCCCTATTTGCACTTAAAGGACTAGGATGATTAGTTTTAATCACTAGTCTTTTTTTATTACTAATTAACTTTTCGTATTTTTTAGCATTATTACCCCATAAAAGGAATACTATATTTTGATCTAAAGAATCTAAATATTTCATTATATCTTTAAATAAAGAATCATAAAGTTTGTTTTTATGCGATAATGGTTCTTTTTCTCTTACTGTTAATATAGGATTTAATAATAAAACACCTTGTTTAGCTAAATATGATAAGTCTCCATTTGTATAATCCATTATACAATTAGATTCATTTTCTATTTCTTTATAAATATTAATTAAACTAGGTGGTAATTTAACACCTTTATTAACTGAAAAAGCTAAACCATTAGCTTGATTTTTATTTGGATAAGGATCTTGACCAATTATAACTACTTTTAAATCTTTTTCATCAAAAAACGAAAAAGCATTGTATATCTC
>CAVDQJ010000041.1:0-2921 GCA_963611005.1 bacterium
TTAAAGAAAAACACATTAATGATTTATTAAACAAAGAAAAAATCGAATTAGAAGAACTTAAAAAATAAATTTTATTTATAAAAACTAGAGAATATAAAAATATTCTCTTTTTTTATAGTTAAATCGATTCTAATTTGATACAATTTATATATGAGTATAGAAGAAATTATTGAAAAGAAAAGAGATGGTAATAAACTATCTCGAGATGAAATCCATTTTTTCATTGATGGATATTGTAAAGACAAGATAAAGGATTATCAAGCTAGTGCTTTACTTATGGCTATTTATATCCGTGGTATGGATAAGGAAGAAATAGCTAATTTAACCGATGAAATGCGAGTTTCTGGTGAAGTTTGGGATTTGAGTGATATTCCTGGTATCAAAGTTGACAAGCATTCAACTGGTGGCGTTGGCGATAAAGTTTCTTTAATTTTAGGCCCAATGATCGCTTCTTTAGGCGCTAAACTCGCTAAGATGAGTGGAAGAGGTTTAGGTCATACAGGAGGAACAATTGATAAACTTGAATCAATACCTGGTTTTAAAACCTCTCTTAATAAAGATCAATTCAAAAAGCAAGTTAAAGAAGTCGGCATGGCTATTATTGGTCAAGATAAAAATATCGATCCAGCTGATAAAAAATTATATGCTTTAAGAGATGTCACAGGTACTGTTAGTTCAATTCCTTTAATTGCATCTTCAATTATGAGTAAAAAATTAGCAAGTGGAGCTGATTCTATTTTACTCGATGTTAAATATGGTAATGGTGCATTTATGAAAACTACCGAAGATGCTAAAGAATTAGCAACTACAATGGTAGAAATTGGAAAATCATTATCAAAAGATGTTAGAGCTGAAGTTACAGATATGAATCAACCTTTAGGTTGTGCTGTAGGAAATAACCTTGAAATTAAAGAAGTAATCAATACTTTAAAGGGAAATGGTCCTGAAGATATCACTTCAATTTGTGTTTCTAGTGGTGCTATTTTACTTGTTCAAGCTAAAATATTCTCTAATGTAGAAGAAGCTAGAAAAGCTATTTTAGAAAATGTTAAAAATGGCAAAGCATTTGATAAATTTGTTGAATTTGTAGGTGCTCAAGGTGGAGACACATCTTATATTTTAGATCCAAGTAAATTCCCTGTAGCTAAAAACATTATTAAAGTTTATTCTTCAAAAAGTGGATATGTAAAAACTATAAACGCTCTTGAAATCGGAAAGAGCAGTATGCATTTAGGCGGAGGAAGAGAAACGCTTGATGATGTTATCGATATGTCAGCAGGTATTATTTTAAATAAGAAAATCGGTGATTATGTCGATAATAACGAACTTTTAGCAACTTTATATACAAACAAAGAAGATTATGAATATATTAAAGAAGATGTATTAAATTCATTTGAAATCGTAAAAGAAAAAGTTACTAAACCTAGTGAATTAACACATGAAATAATTGAATAATTTATTTAATTATTTTGAATATTTCTTTTTTAAAGAAACAATATCAGAGCTTCTAACGAAGCTCTTTATTTTTTCATAATTTTCATTTAAATATTTTTCATATGCTGAAGATGTTTTTGTATTTGGAACAAAAAATTCTTTATTTTTAATGAGTTCAGGTAAATATTGAAGATGAATCCAAATATTTTCATTATCATAAGGATATTTTTCTTCTTCAGTCACATTGACAGGAGTATATTTTAAATACGATAAAACATCTAAAGGAGTGGAACTAGCTTCTTTCATTGCACTTTCCATAGCAGAACATGCTGCTTTAGATTTAGATGATAAACAAAGATCTACAATAGCTACGCTTATTGGAATTATAGCTTCAGGAAGACCAACTTCTAAAGCTGAATCAATTGCTATTTTACATCTCATACAAGCAGCAGGATTAGCGATTCCTACATCTTCATAAGCAGTTACTAAAAGACGTCTAGTTAAGCTATTTAAATCTCCACAAACAAGCAATCTAGCTGCATAATATAAAGCCGCATTAACATCGCTTCCTCTTATAGATTTTTGCATAGCACTAACAGCATCATAATGACCATCATCATCTTTATCAATTCCAAAATTAGGAACAGAAACAACTTTTTTTGTCATTTCTAATGTGATTTCTTTATTCATATATGTAATATTTAAGATTTCTAAATAATTTAAAGCAAATCTAAAATCACCATTAGAACATTTAGCGATATATCTTAAACTTTCTTGATCAATTTTAAGTTTATTATTAAAACCTTTTACATTTTTAATAGCATTATTTAAACCTTCTAAAATATCATCTTCATTTAATGGTTTAACTTCTAAAAGATGACATCTACTTCTTATAGCTTTATTAATACTTATATAAGGATTAGCAGTAGTACATCCAATTAAATATATAGTCCCATCTTCAACATAAGGAAGTAGTATATCTTGTTTATCTTTATTTAATCTATGTATTTCATCGATTATAACGATTGTAGGATTATTTATCTTAGCTTCTTTAATAGCATCTTCTATATCTTTTTTATTCGATGTTACCGCATTTAATTTAATAAAATTAATATTTAAACTTAAAGCATAAGCTGTAGCAATAGTAGTTTTTCCACATCCAGGAGCACCAAATAAAATAAAAGAAATTGGTGTTTTAGCTTTGATTGAGTTAAATAAAAAACCATCTTCACCAATAAGATGCTTTTGTCCAATAACTTCATTAATTTTTGTAGGTCTAACTCTAAATGCTAAAGGTTGTAACATAATATCTATATTATATCATTATTTAATCGATATTTTGATTTATTTAGTTTACTTTTTGTTAATATTTTTATAAAATATTAAAGAAGATTAAGTTATCTATTTTTTAATTAGAGAGAGCTACTTGGTGAAAAAGCTTTAAAAAAGAAATAATGTGCTACCTTCGTATTTATTTTAAATTATAT
>CAVDQJ010000042.1:0-4549 GCA_963611005.1 bacterium
ATATGTAACTTTTTAGAGAAGGTGTGGTTGGTGAAAACACTTAAGTTAATATATTAGGTATCACTTTTATTTAATTGATTTATATATTTATAACGAGTGATTAAAGTAATTTACTTTAATAACTAAGGTGGTACCACGTTAATAGCGTCCTTAGATTTATCTAAGGATTTTTTTATTAAAGGAGATAGTTTATGGAATTAAAAGACACTTTACTTATGATGAACACCAATTTTGAAATGAGAGGTAATTTAAATAAAAAAGAACCTTTATTAGTAGAAAAATGGGATAAAGACGATGTTTATTTTAAGATGAATGAAAAAAGAGATTTAGGAGAATATATGCTTCATGATGGTCCTCCATATGCAAATGGGGCAATGCACTGTGGTCATATGTTAAATAGAATCTTAAAAGATTTTGTTGTTAGATATAAAAACATGTCTGGATATAAAACTCCATTTGTTTTTGGTTGGGATACACATGGTTTACCAATTGAAAATATGGTTACTAAAAGTGGTGTTAATAGAAAAACTACTCCAATTGATGAATTTAGACAAAAATGTAAAGAATACGCTTTAACTCAAGTAGAAAGACAAAAAGTAGATATTAGAAGACTTGGTTGTATGGGAGATTATAATCATCCTTATTTAACTTTATTACCTGAATTTGAAGCAAGAGAAATTCATGCATTTAGTGAAATGGCTTTAAAAGGTTTAATCTATAAAGGACTTAAACCAGTTTATTGGTCACCAAGTAGTGAATCTGCTTTAGCTGAAGCTGAAATTGAATATCATGATGTAAAAGCTTATACAATTTATGTTTCTTTTGATGTAGTAGATAGTAAAAATGTAGTACCAAGTGATGCTAAATTTATTATTTGGACAACAACTCCTTGGACATTACCTGCTAACTTAGCAATTTGTGCTCATCCTAAATTTATTTATGGAGTATATAAAACAAATAAAGGTACATTTGTATTTTTAAGCGAATTAAAAGATACTTTATGTGAAAAATTAGGATTTAGTGAATGTGAATTAATTAAAGAACTTAAAGGTAGTGAACTTGAAGGAATTACTGTAAAACATCCATTTTATGATAGAACTTCACTTGTTATAAATGGAGATTATGTTACAAGTGAAACTGGTACAGGTTTAGTTCATATCGCTCCAGGACATGGTGAAGATGACTTTAATGTTTGTAAAAAATACAATATTAAACCATATTGTCCAGTTGATGAACATGGTAAATTAACTGAAGATACTGGTAGTAGATTAGCTGGTTTATTCTATGAAGATGCTAATTTAGAAGTTTTAAAAATATTAGAAGAAAATAACTGTTTACTTAAAGAAGAAGATATCGTTCACTCTTATCCTCACGATTGGAGAACACATAAACCAGTTATTTTTAGAGCTACTCCTCAATGGTTCTGTTCAATTGAACCTATTAGAAATGATTTATTAAAAGCTATTAAAGAAGTACATTGGACACCTGCTTGGGGTGAAACTCGTATGACAAATATGATTAAAGATAGAGCTGATTGGTGTATTTCTCGTCAAAGAGCTTGGGGTGTACCAATTCCTATTATTTATTGTGAAGATGGAACTCCTATTGTAGATAGAAAAGTATTCGATCATATCGAAGAATTAGTTAGAAAGAATGGTAGTAATATCTGGTATCAATTAAGCGAATTAGAATTATTACCAGAAGGATATAAAAACGAACATTCTCCAAATGGAATCTTTAAAAAAGAAAGAGATATCATGGATGTTTGGTTTGATAGTGGATCAAGCTGGAATGGTGTATTAAATGAAAGAGGATTAAAATATCCTGCTGATTTATATCTTGAAGGAAGTGACCAATATAGAGGTTGGTTTAATTCAAGTTTAATTTTATCTTTAGCAGTTAATGGTGTTGCTCCATATAAAAATGTTGTAAGCCATGGTTTTGTTATGGATGAACATTGGGAAAAGATGTCTAAATCTAAAGGAAATGGTATTGATCCTTTAAAGATTATCAATATTTATGGTAGTGATGTTTGTAGACTTTGGGCAAGTTTAGTTGATTATCAACAAGATGCTAGAATCTCTGAAGGTATCATTAAAACAATTAGTGAACAATATAGAAAGATAAGAAATACATTTAGATTCTTACTTGGTAATTTATCAAATGGAAAAGATAGTTACTTTAAAGAAGAAGATAAAGTAGATACATTTGAAAAAGTAGATTTATATATTCTTGCTAGACTTGAAGAAGTTAAAAATAAAGTAATCGATTATATGGATGAATTTAACTTTATTAATGCTACAAATGAAATATTAAAATTCATGAGTGATGATTTATCTAGTTTCTATTTAGATATCACTAAAGATATCTTATATTGTGAAAATAAAGATTCTTTAAGAAGAAGACAAGTACAAACTGTTTTAAATGAAGCTACATTTACTTTAATGAGATTATTAAATCCAATTCTTCCATTTACAATGGATGAAGTTAATGCTAATTATCCTTTAAGAAGTGAAGATAATGTTCAATATTATGATTATCCTAAAAAAGAACATAAATACGATAAATCTTTATTAGATGAATTTAGTTTAATTAAAGATCTTAGAGGTGATGTATTAAAGACTTTAGAAGAAGCTAGAGCTAATGGAGTAATCGGAAGTAGTCTTCAAGCTGTAGTAGATTTATCTATTACAAGTGAAGAAGTTAAAAAGATTATTTCTTCATATTCAGAAGTAGAAATTGAAAGATTATTTATCGTTTCTCATGTTAATATGTTAGATTCTTTAACTGAAGGAAATAAAGGTAAATATTCTATTAGTAAAGTTTATAAACATGATGGTGTTAAATGTGATAGATGTTGGAACTTTAAAGACGAAAAAGATATTATTACTGAAGGAGAAAATCACTTATGCAAAAGATGCCATCAAGCGATAACAAAGTAATAGAAGAAGAAACTAAAAATAATCAAAAGAAAGAAAAATTCTTTACTAAAAGAAATATTCTTTTGATTATTACAATGGTTTTAATTATTATTGCATTTACTTTATTCGATCAAATAACTAAATATTTTGCTGTTAAATATCTTACAATTGGTCAAGAAGTTAATTTTTTAGGTGATACTTTATTAGTATTTTGTTTAACTTACAATAAAGGTGCTGCTTGGGGAATGGGTGGAAATAATACTATTTTAAGAATATTACTCGTATGTATTTCTTGGGCTGTTGCTTTAGGTATTATTGGTTATTTTATATATTTAGCTATTAAAAGAAAAGAAATTAAGATTGGTTTATGGATTATTCTTTCTTTTATAGTAGCAGGTGATGTTGGTAATTTAATCGATAGAACATTCTTTTTTAATAGAGAAGAAGGTAGTGTTGTAGACTTTTTAAGCATTCAAAGATGGTGGAAAGGTTTTGGTATTTTTAACGTAGCAGACGCTATTTTAGTAGTATCAATCTTCTCATTACTTATATATTTACTATATACATTTATTAAAGAAGAAATAGATAAAAATAAAAAGATAAAAGAAAAAATAGAACAAGAAAAAGATGGAAAATAAAGTTATTTATAAAATAGAAGATAAATATGAAACTTTAAGAATTGATAGAGTTTTACCTTTACTAAATACAGATTATAGTAGAGCTTATTTTTCTAATATGATTAAAAATAAAGAAGTATTAGTTAATGGAAAAAGTGTATCTCCAAGTTATAAAGTAAAAGCTAATGATGTTATAGAATGTGATTTTAAAGATAGTAAAGATGATTTAAAACCATATGAATATAAATTAGATATTATTTATGAAGATGAAGATATTTTAGTTATTAATAAACCAAAAGGATTAGTAGTTCATCCTGGAGGTGGTCATCATGATGATACTTTGGTTAATGCTTTAATATATACCAAAAAAGAATTATCTACGATAAATGGAGCTTTACGTGTTGGTATTGTTCATAGAATTGATAAAGATACATCAGGATTATTATTAGTTTGTAAAAATGATTATTCTCATATTGAAATAGCTAAACAACTTAAAGACCATTCGATGCATAGAGAATATATCGCTTTAGTTGATGGAGTTATTGAATCTAATACAGGTAAAATTGTAGGTCCAATAGGAAGAGATAATAAAAATAGACTTAAAATGTGTATTGATACAGTAAATGGAAAAGATGCTACAACTCATTTTAAAGTATTAAAAAGATATCAAAAATATACATTAATTGAATGTATTCTTGAAACAGGAAGAACTCATCAAATCAGAGTTCATATGTCTAGTATTCATCATTCTGTAGTAGGCGATCCTTTATATGGAGGAAGTACATCTATATTTGATAATGGTCAATTATTACATGCTTATAAATTAACATTTATTCATCCTAGAAGTAAAAAAGAAATGACGCTAGAAGCGCCATTACCAGATTACTTTAACGATGTATTAAAAGATTTAAAATAATTTATTTAATTCTTTATAATTAGCAAAGCTTAACTTTGCTAATTTTTTAAATTCATCAATTCCTTTTTCTTCGATGAATTTATTTGGAAATTCTA
>CAVDQJ010000043.1:0-5457 GCA_963611005.1 bacterium
GATGAGTATTAATAAGCAAAACCCTAATGCTAATCAACAAGCTGAAATATCTCAACCAAAAAAAGAAAGATATTTTACTATGAAATTTGAATCTAGAGCTATTCAATTAAAACCTTGGAAACAAGCTTTATTTTTCATAATTGGTTGCTTTGGTTTAACCCTTTTTTCATTATTAATTCAAAAAATAATTAAACAAGTAAACCCTTATTTTTTAGTAAGTGAAAATTATTCTGCAACAATAAATTTTGTTTTATATGGTTTATTATTTGGTATATTAATGCTTATTCTTTTTGATAATATCCTTGATGTAGTTCACGACTTTAAAATAGGAAAACAATGGGGATATGGTATACTTTCTGCTATTGTTTTAGTTGCACTTGGTGTTGTTGTAAATATGATTACAAGTGTAATTTCTAATTTAGCAAATATAACTATTACTGATAATAATAACCAAACAAGTATTGAATCAATTGTTAAAATTTCTCCATTTTTATCAATTATTATATTTGGAATTGTAGGTCCTATTTGTGAAGAATTTACATATAGATTAGGTTTATTTTCAATATTAAAAAGATTAAATAAAGTTGTAGCTTATGTTGGTACTGCTTTTATATTCGGATTTATTCATTTTGATTGGACTTGTTTAGGTTCAGGAAATGCTGCTTTAATTGCTAACGAATTTTTAAATATGCCATCTTATATTGTAGCAGGTTTATGGTTATGTTATGTTTATGATAGATTTGGAATTTCTTCATCTATAATTTGCCATTGTGGTAATAATTTATATTCTTTAATAATGAGCATTATAGCTATAATGATGACTAAATAACATGGTTATTTCTAATTTTATTTTAAAAATATTAGCATTAATTTTTATGACCATTGATCATGTAGGATTAATGTTAAATAATGACATAATGAGATATATAGGAAAAGCTGCATTGCCTATATTTTTATATATGATTTTTGAAGGTTGTAGACATACTTCAAATATCAAAAAATATATGTATAAACTACTTATAATGGGCGGAATTATATATATTTGTATAGCAGTTACACAAATATTATTCTTTGATAAAGGGATGTATTTTCAAAATATATTTTTAACATTATTTGCATTAGTATTTTCATATTATTTAATATTCATTAACAAAAACAATAAACTTAAATTTTTAATCATTTTACCTATTATTTATTTCTTATTATCATATGCATACGAAGCATCTATGAATAATGGTTTTAAAAATTTATACTACACTGTTATTTTAGATGGATTAACTGGAATGTATTCTTTACAAGCTGGTTTGATTTTCTTCTTAATGTGCTTATTTAATTGGATATATGAAAAATCAGTTTATAAAAAGATTGGTGAAGATTTAGGAAAGTCATATTTAACAACAAAACAAGCTCAACTATCAAGAAATGCATTAATGTCATTATCAATTATTGCTATATCTGCAATATGTTATGGTTTAACATATGTTTCAATTCCTAATTTTAGTTTTGGTCCTACAATGGTTTATAACACATATTTTGTTTTATCAATCCCATTCATATTTATGTACAACGGTAAAAGAGGATATAACAATAAATACTTAAATGGAGCATTTTACTTGTATTATCCTTTACATATTGGAATAATAGCATTAATATTCTTTTTAATAACAGGAGGTATTTAAGATGTATAAACATATGGAAGATATTAAAGAATTTGATGAATTAAAAAATTCAGAAACTACACTTATCGTAGATTTTTTCGCAACTTGGTGTGGACCATGCAAAATGCTTGCTCCAGAACTTGAAGAATTATGCGAAGAACATAAAGATGTCAATGTTTTATCAATCGATGTTGATAAATTCCCTGAACTTGCTGGTAAATTCAATATTAGAGTAGTTCCTACAATGATTTTCTTTAGAAAAGGCGAAAAGTTTAATCAAGTTAGCGGATACATGGACAAAGACGCAGTATTCAATTTAACAAAATAAAAAATTTTAATTCAAAATAAAAAGATAATAACTTGGTTTATTATCTTTTTTTATTAACAAAATGGCTGGAGCGGATGGGTTCGAACCATCGTGTGTAGGTTTCAGAGACCTATGACTTTACCACTTGTCTACGCTCCAATTATTTGTTGTTATTTACTCTTTTCGATTCCTCTTTTTGGAATTCATAGCCATCTTTACATGCATCAAAGATTGTAAAATCACATGTAAATCCTAACTCTTTTTTTGCTTTTTCAGTTGAAGCAAAGTTAGTAGCAATATCTCCAGGTCTTCTTCCTACAATCTTATAAGGAATTTTAACACCTGTTGCTTTTTCATAAGCATTAATTATTTCTAAAACAGAAGTACCCTTTCCTGTTCCTAAATTACAAATAAATAATCCACAATTAGTTTCTAATTTCTTTAATGCTAATAAATGACCTTTTGCTAAATCGCAAACATGAATATAGTCTCTTACACCTGTTCCATCAACTGTAGGATAATCATTACCAAAAACACTAACATATGGTAATAAACCAACTGCAACTTTATTAATATAAGGTAATAAATTATTTGGTAATCCATTTGGATCTTCGCCTAATAATTTTGATTTATGAGCACCAATAGGATTGAAATATCTTAAAATAGCAATATTGCTATCAGTATGAACAGAAGCATAATCACTTAATATTCTTTCAATCATTACTTTAGTTTCTCCATAAGGACTTGTAGCACTTTTTACAGGTGAATCTTCTGTTAAAGGTACTTTATCAGGAACACCATAAACAGTAGCACTACTTGAAAAAACTATATTTTTTACCGCGTATTTTTCCATTAATTCCAATAATGTTAATGTAGAATCTAAATTATTTCTATAATACATAATTGGTAATTTACAACTCTCACCAACAGCTTTATAACCTGCAAAATGAATAATAGCTTCACATTTTTCTTTAGCAAAAATTTTATCTAACTCGACTTTATTACAAACATCAACATTATAATATGTAGGTTTTACACCTGTAATAGTTTCAATTCTATCTAAAACTTCTAATTTAGCATTATAAAGATTATCTACAATAACTATATCATATCCTGCTTCAATTAATTGTACACATGTATGAGAACCAATAAAACCTAAACCACCAGTAACTAAAACTTTCATATTTTTCTCCTATCTGTTAGACCCAATCTTACTTGCTTCTTTACCTAATTTTTTCTTTTCTAATTTCTTTTCTTTTTTAGATTCGACTAAAGCTTCTTTTGGTAATATATCTTCAGATAATTTAGACATAATCGTATCTGCAATCAATTTTGATGTTTCACTTTCAACATACAATCTTAAAGCGATATAAGCTAAATTTAATTGTTCATCTTTATTATCTTTTGATTTTTTATTTCTTTTTGTAGATCTTTCAATTGCATCTAATCTAGTCTTTACTCTATGAGCTTGATTTTTTAAAACTTCATCATGCATTCCTTTAAAATAATCATATATTTTTTCTTTATCTTTAGTAAAAGATTTATCCATTTCAATAATTGTAGCTAAATCTCTCATAGAAACTACATTTTTAAGCAATGAAACACTAAGAAGATAACCAATATGATTTGTATTATATTTCTTCATTTGAGGAGGAGTAATCATCTTAGCTTTGACATAATTATTAACCATAAAAGGAGTTAACATGGTACTTTCTTCATCATTTAAAGGAGTTAAAGTTTCATTAACATAAGCGATTACTTGTTCCATATATAAAGGAATTTGAGGAATTGATTTATAATCTGGTAATTTAAAATTCTCAATTTTTTTAATATATTCGTTTAACTCTTTTAATTGCTCTTCCATAGTTTCTCCTTTAATATTCTTTAACTATTATAATATTTTTTAAAGAAAAAGAAAAAGATATATTTATAATATATCTTCTTACAAATAATTTTTCCTTAAAATTAAATATTTACTGGCTGTGCTTGTTGACCTTGATTAACAGCCGCAACAATTATTATTGCATAAACAATCACGGCAATTACAGCTAAAGCAATTTCAACGATTGAAATTATCATACCAGCAATTGCAAAGCCTTCACCTTTACCGCCTTGTTTTTTAATTTGATTTCTACCTATAATTGATAAAACTAAAGCAACAATAGTTCCGCCAATAATAGAAAAAATAAAACCTAATAAAGCACATATATTCATTTCATCATTTTTATTATTACTTGATGAATTACTTACTACTTCTGCTTTTACATGTTCTTCTGTAACGCTTTTACCGCATTTACTACAAAATGTTGAACCGTTTTCAATTTCTGCACCACAATGTCTACAAAACATAATCAATACCTCTTTTCTCCTTAATTGTATAACAAAACTATTAAAATAACATTAAAATTAATAACTTAATATTAATTTTCATATATTAATTCAATATAATAATCAAATCAAAGGTAATTAATATGAAAGAAATTATTTTAACTAAAGAAGAAATACAAGACATTTGTAAAAAAATCGCAAAAGAATTAGAAGTAAAATTTAAAGATAGCGATACTGCTCCAATATTTATTTGTGTTTTAAAAGGAGCTACTCCGTTCTTTATGGATATTGTTAAAAACTATACAAAACCAGTTAAAATCGACTTTATGGAAGTAAGTTCTTATTCTGGAACAAGCTCTACTGGTGTTATTCATTTATCAAAAGATATAACTGAAAATATTAAAGGTAAAGATGTTGTATTTATTGAAGATGTTGTAGATACAGGTTTAACTATCAATTACTTAAAACAATACATTCAAATTAAATATCAACCTAAATCAGTTACTACAGTTGCTTTGGTAGATAAAAAAGCTTTAAGAAAAGTTGATTTCCAACTTGATTATCATGGCATTATATTAAGAGAAAACAAATTCTTAATTGGATACGGATTAGATTATAAAGGTTTAGCAAGAAATTACGAATATATCTTTGTTCCAGATGCTGAAGAAATAGAAGCTTGGGATAAAGCTGCTTAAAAAAATAAAAGGAATCGCTTGATTCCTTTTTATTTTAATTTTTCACAATTGATTGCGTTTTTAGATATGTGCACTTTGTAGTATCTATTTTTATAATTTTCATTTAAAAATTTTTCAAATTCACTAACAAATTCTTGTTTAATAAAAGCTAAAACAGTTCCTTTAAATCCACCACCATGAATTCTAATTGCACCATTATTTCCTATATATTTTTGAACTTTATCAATAATATCTTGTGGTGAATCTAAATAAGGATCATCTTTAACAAAAGTATTTTGTAAATTATTTTTACTGCTATTTTGACTATCATTAATCGCTTTTAAAAACATATTTAAATCATTATTCATAATAGCTTCTTTCGCATTAATTACATTCTTATTTTCAATGAAAAAATGTTTAGCAATATTTTTAACATCATCATCTACATTTAAAGTATTAATTCTATTAAAAATATCTTCATCATTACAAT
>CAVDQJ010000044.1:0-2740 GCA_963611005.1 bacterium
TCTCTAACAACGACGATTTTGTAACTTCAAAAAATATTTTAATTACTGATGCTAAAAAATTTATGGATGAACTTTGTGAAAACGGTAAAGCGTTAAGTGAATTGAAATATTTTAATGTTGATAAGAAAGAAGTTGGAAATCCACTAGTTTTTTATAGTTTAAACAATTTTTACACAAACATAAATGCTATAAATATTCCATTAATAAAACCAAGTTTTGAAATAAAAAATACGAATGAAAATATTGTTCTTATTAAAAATTATTTAAGTCTAAATTATAAAATTATTGTTGTTACAGATGATAAATATCAAATCAATAAAGCTAAAGAGATATTTAAATATTTAGGTTTAAATTATTCTGTTTCTGATAGATTAGATTTATCTAAAGATGCTATTATTTTAAATGCAAAATTATATCAAGGATTTGAAAATAATAAGGAAAAGATAGTGTTTTTAACTTCAAACGAACTTTTCGGTGTTAAAAAGAATAACTATCAATCATCATCAAAATTTAAAGAAGGTATCATATTAGGAAGTTACTTAGAATTAACTCCTGGAGATTATGTAGTTCATGAATATAAAGGTATTGGTGAATTTAAAGAAATAACTACTTTATTTGTTGATGGAAAACATGAAGACTTCATTAAAATCTTATATGCAAATGACGATATATTGTATGTGCCTTTATATCAATTTGATTTAATAAGGAAATATGTTGGTAAAGATGGTGTGAAACCACGTTTAAATTCTTTAAATGGTGAAAAATGGAAAAACACAAAGAAAAAAATTAAAGATAAGATTGATGATTTGACTGAAAGACTTTTAAATTTATACCAAGAGAGGGCACAAGTTATAGGATTCCAGTTTGCTAAAGATGATGAAATTCAAGAAGAATTTGAAAATAAATTTGAGCATGAGTTAACAAAAGATCAAATTACTAGTTTACTTGAAATTAAAAAAGATATGGAAAGCAAGCATCCTATGGATAGATTGCTATGTGGTGATGTCGGTTTTGGCAAAACAGAAATAGCATTTAGAGCAGCCTTTAAAGCAATTTTAAGCGGGAAACAGGTATGTTTTTTATGTCCAACAACAGTTTTAGCTAAACAACATTATGAATTAGCTTTAACTAGATTTTTTGGATTTGGTGTGAAAATTTGTTTATTGTCTAGGTTAAATAATAATTCTGAGAATAATAGCAATATTAAAAAAATAAACGAAGGAGCAATTGATTTTGTTATTGGAACGCACAAAGTTTTAGGCAAGAAGGTTGCATTTAAAAATTTAGGTTTATTAATTATTGATGAAGAACAAAGATTTGGTGTTGAACAAAAAGAAAAAATAAAAGAAATTAATAGTAATATAGATGTTTTAACTTTAAGTGCTACTCCTATTCCTCGTACTCTTCAATCATCTTTGATTGGGTTAAAGAGTGTTTCTACAATTAAAACAGCTCCAAAAGAAAGAATGCCAATTCAAACATATGTTATTGGTTATGATGAAAATATTGTTAAGGATTTGATTAAAAAAGAAATGAGTAGAGATGGTCAAATTTACTATGTTTATAATTATGTAGATTCAATATATTCAATGGCTCAAAAAATAAATAGATTAGTACCTGAGTGTAGAATCGGAGTAATTCATGGTCAATTGAATAAAGAAGATATCGAAGAGGTAATGAATAATTTTTATTCAGGGTCAATTGATCTTCTTTTATGCACTTCTATTATTGAAAATGGAATAGATGTTAAAAATGCAAATTTACTTTTAGTTTATGATGCAGATCATTTTGGATTATCGCAACTTTATCAAATTAAAGGTAGAGTTGGTCGAGGAGATAGAATGGCTTTTGCGTATTTAATGATTAATCAAAATAAAGAAATTACACAAGAAGCTAAATTAAGATTAAAATCTATTCAAGATTTTACTGAACTTGGTTCGGGATATAAAATTTCTCAAAGAGATTTATTGATTAGAGGAGCAGGTGATGTATTGGGGCCTCAACAAGCTGGTTTTATTGATGAAGTTGGCATTGATATGTATATGAAACTTCTTAAAGAAAGCATTGATGAGAAAAAGTCAGGAATTAAAAAAGAACAAAAATTACCTGTATTTATAAATTTAAATATTGATGCCTATATCCCTTCAAGTTATGCTAATGATGAAAGTAAGATAGAAATTTATCAAAAGATTTTAGATTGTAAAACAATTGAAGATATAACGTATTTAAAATCTGAATTACTTGATATTTATGGAAAAATACCAGAATCAACACTTGTTTTATTATCCAAGAGGGAAATCGATATATATTTTGAAGATAAATCAGTTTTTGAAAGTTTAAATGATTATGAAAATTCTGTTAATTTAGATTTAACCGAAAGTTTTAGTTCAATAAGTGGAATAGGATCAACATTATTTACAAGTTTAATTAACTACATTAATAAAATTAAAATTGTTTATTCACAAAAGAAATTAAAAATTATTGTATATAAAAGAAATGATTGGATTAATTTATTGAAAATGATAATGAAAACCATATTAAATCTAGATAAAATTAATAAGAAGGAATTTTATGAGAATTGATAAATATTTAAAAGTTGCAAGATTATTAAAAAGAAGAAGTATTGCTAAAGAGTTATTAGATAGAGGTGAGTTCCAAGTTAATGGAAAAATTGTTAAACCTGCTTATAATTTAAGAGTTGGAGATATAGTAATTTTAGCTTTAGGAAGACATGTTATTA
>CAVDQJ010000045.1:0-5462 GCA_963611005.1 bacterium
GGAATTGTTAACGCAAATTTGATAATAGATTTTGTTTTAATTATATTAGGACTAGTTGCTGTTAATTTATGTGTATATTATTTTTTAAAGAGAAAAGCAGTTAGAATTACAACATCTGTTGCTTCTGGTATTGCTTTACTCGCTTATATATTATGTTTAAATGGAATATTTAATTTAGTACTTCTAGCTTTAACAATAGTAATAATTGTTTCATTCATTGTAAATCTTGCAGAAATTAGAAATTTAATAGCTAATAAATTTAATCAAAAGAAAAATGAAAATTTAATTAATAAAAAGAATGATGATATTGAAAAGATTTATGATCATGAATCTTTATACAAAGTCATCAATGAAACTACATTATATTTATCCAATCATAAAATCGGTGCTATTATGACTTTTGAAAAGAAAGACAATCTTGATAGAGTTATTAAAAATGGTACTAGACTTGATTGTCCTGTTTCATTTGAATTATTGATTACGATATTCTATCCTGGAACTAGATTACATGATGGAGCAGTAGTAATAAAAGGAGATAATATCGTCGCTGCTAGTGTTTATTATTCTCCAACTACAAAACCTTTAATTGGAAAATATGGTTCAAGACATAGAGCAAGTATTGGTATTAGTGAAATTTGTGATGCAGTCACAATTGTTGTTAGTGAAGAAACTGGAAGAATTTCAATTGCTTATAATGGAGAAATTGAAAGCTATCCTAGAGACCAATTTATATCAGCATTTGAAAATTTAATGAATGAAGATGCTCCATTGGTAAATGGTGAAAATGGAGTTCATAACGATGAAGAAATCGAAGGACAATAATCAATATTTTTACGATTATATTATCGAAACTTTATCGATTTGTAAGATAGGTAAATTATTTTCTAAAGATCCTTACGCTTTAGAAAACTATGATAAATTAGAAAAGAAATCTCTTGATGCCTTAAATAAGTTTACAAATCTAAAGTTTACTAGAACAAATTATTTTAGTAGAGATGTCTATCCTACACCAAATATCAGTGTTAGGGTATGCATATTCAATGAAGATCAAGAGATATTACTTGTAAGGGAAATAGAAGATAAAGGATATTCTCTTCCTGGAGGTTGGTGTGATTTATTTGATTCACCAAGCGATACAGCTATAAATGAATGTATTCAAGAAGCTGGAGCCAAGATTAAAGATTTAAAACTTATGGGTTATATCTTTAAAGGAACTAATGAAATGATTGATGGAGTATTTAATGTCAATGCAGTTCCTGAATGTCAAATTATCTTTAAAGCCAAATTAGATAAATTAACTGATTTTAAAAAGATTGAAACCGATAAAGTTGCTTGGTTTAAAACAGATGATTTACCTAAGATGAGCCATAAAAACAGTTTAGAAGACTGGACAAGAATTATTAAAAATTGTAAAGACGATATTATGTTTTTTGATTAAAGGAGGAAACAAACATGTCAACACATATTAACGATAGCGCACATTTTGCTAAAACAGTACTTATGCCTGGAGATCCATTAAGAGCAAAGTATATTGCAGAAAATTTCTTAGCAGATTACGAAGAAGTTACTTCAACTAGAGGAATTTTAGGTTTTACAGGTCACACAAAAGAAGGAAAAGAAATTTCTATCATGGCAAGTGGTATGGGTGTTCCTTCAATTGGAATCTATTCATATGAATTATTTGCTTTCTATGGTGTAGAAAATATTATTAGAATTGGTACATGTGGAGCATACCAAAAAGAATGTCACGTTGGTGATGTTATTATTGCAACATCAGCATGTTCTTCATCAAATTATGCTTATCAATTCGATCTTCAAGGCGGAGTTGTCGCTCCATGTAGTGATTTCTCTTTAATGTATAAAGCATATAATAACGCTCAAAAATTAGGTTTAAAAGTTCATGTTGGTCCTATTTTTAGTAGCGATGTTTTCTATGATGCAAATCCAGATTATTATAAAAAATTTGCTAATTTAGGAGTTTTAGGTGTTGAAATGGAAAGCTATGGATTATTTTTAAACGCTATGAGACTTCATAAAAAGGCATTATGTCTTTTAACTGTTAGCGATACATTCGTTAATAAAGATGAAAAAGATTTAACAAAAGAAGAAAGACAAACAAAATTAAACGAAATGTTTAAACTTGCTTTAACAATGGCTGATTAGTATATGGTATTGGATTCATCATTAAGTTCTTCAAATATTATTTGGATAATAATTACTTCTGTTGCTGCATTAGCAATTATTATTTTCTTATGCGTTTTTCCATTTGTTAAGAAAAAACATGAAGTAAAACATTTTAAAAATGCTTACTATAAAAAAATAAGAAAAATAGCAGAGATTAAAGATTATTATTTAATCAATAATTTAATTTTAAGAAATGGTGAAGAAGTTATTTGTAGAATTGACCATGTTTTATTTGGTGAAAAATACATTTATGTAATCAAAGACCGTTATTATAGAGGTGGTATATCAGGTCAATTTGATGATAAAGTTTGGATATTTTTCAACAAACAAGGTGAAAAAGTAGAGATTGATAATCCGATGATGGTTAACATGAAAAGATTAAACAAATTATCTACAATGACTCAAATAGATGAATCTTTCTTTATATCAATAGTAATTATTAATGATGATTGCGTTGTTAGCGATATTGAAAAATTTAACACAGATAATAGCTTTATTGTATCTAAAAAGAATTTACCTCAACTTATAAAAACTATAGAATCAAGAAATGTTAAAAAGATGAACGAAAATCAATTAAGTTATGCAGTAAAAGATATTTCTAAATTATACGGGAGTACAAGTAGTAATGAATCAAGTGAAGAAAAGTGATTACGCTTATAAAAAATTTAAAAAAGACTTAAATTATACTTTTTCATTAAGTGGATCAGTATCACTTGTAGTTTTAGCTCTATACGCGCTTAGCGCATTGTTTTTATATTTATTTAATTCTTATAATTTATCTTCTATTTGGTCGTTTTTATTGATATTTATCTTTATTATGATAGTCGTTGGAATTTTATCTCCATTTTTATATTCATTTTTTGCTAATAATGCAATTCTTGAAGGACCAGATAGAGAAAAAGTAGGAATTAAAAGTTTATTTAAAACTGCTAAATTTGGTTTTTTCCCTCCATATAAAGGATTATTAAATACTTGGTTAACATTACTTGTTTCAATTATCATATTTTTGGTTAGCACAACAGTAGTAGATACTTTAATTTTAACTATACTTTATTATACAAACGGAACATATAATGAATTTTTTAATTCGCTTGTAGGAGTTAGCGATTATAACGCTTTACTTGAAGCTATTAGTAGTCATGGTGAATTATTTTTTGTACCTAGTATGATTTCAACGTTAGTATCCTTATGTTTAAGTATATTTTTCTATTTAAGAAACATATTAATAAATATCTTTAAATATTCTATTGCTGGATTATTTTTAGGAATACCAAGAAGAGCATTAAATTTTATCTTTAAAGATACCATTAAAAAACATAAGAAAGAGTTTTTAAAAGGCTTTTATTCTCATGCTTGGATTATATTAGTTGTTTTCTTTGCATGTTTAATCGGAAGTTATATCGGTTTATATTTTACATTTAGTAATTTAAGCGAAAAGAATTATTCAAGCTTTATAATGATCATATCGATTACAAGTGTTGTTATAGCTTTGATTATTTCTTTAATTTTCTATCCTATTTTATTTAATCATTATTTAGATATATTTAATGTTTATAGAAATTATTTTGTTAATAATTTTGTTTCTATTATGTCTAGTGAGATTAAGCAAGCAAAAGAAATGGAAAATAACGAAGAATTTAATTCTCAAATAAAAATTGCTGAAGATAAGCTTGATGATTTTAAAAAGAAAATGGGTGCTCAAGATGATTCATCATCTAAAGATATAGATTCTACTGATGAAGATATAGTAGATAAAAAAGACGATAACGAAGTTAAAGAAGAAAAGAAAGATGATGAAAATAAGCAATAAAAAAACTCGACCAACGAGCCGAGTAATAAATGCATGTCTGGAGCAAGTGACGGGAATCGAACCCGCATATTAACCTTGGCAAGGTTACGTTCTACCACTGAACTACACCTGCATGCTTAAAAATTATATTATAAAGAAAAGAAAATGTAAAGGAGAAATTTATGAATTTAAATGAAGAATTAGCAGAATTGATATTTCCTAATATTAAGGAGTCACTAGAAGACCTTGAAAATAGATATCCAGATAGAACTTTAAAAGAAGGAAGTAAAGTAACTCGTTTTGCTCCATCTCCTACAGGATTTTTACATACAGGTAGTTTATTTACTAGCATGGTAGCTTTTAAATTAGCTCATGATACTGATGGTGTATTTTATACTAGACTTGAAGATACTGATACAAAAAGAGAAATTGAAGGAAGTGGTAATAAATTAATCGAACAATTAGCTAAATTTGATATCGTACCTAACGAAGGTTATTTAGGTGATAAAGAAGAAGGAATTTATGGTCCTTATAAACAATCAGATAGAAAAAATATTTATGATGTAGTTATTAAAGATATGATTAAAAAAGGTTTAGCTTATCCTTGTTTTTTATCTGAAGAAGATTTAACAAAGATTAGGGATGAACAAACAAAAAACAAAGAAATAACTGGAATCTATGGAAAATATGCAATCTATAGAGATTTAGATGTAGCTTTAGCTATTAAGATGATTAAAGAAGGAAAACCATATGTTATTCGCTTTAAAAGCGCTGGCAATCATTTAAATAAGATTAAAGTAAAAGATGAAATTAGAGGAGAACTTGAATTAACTGAAAACGATCAAGATATCGTTATTAGAAAAAGTGATGGTCTTCCAACATATCATTTTGCTCATGCATGTGATGATCATTTTATGCATACTAATTTAGTTACAAGAGGAGAAGAATGGCTCCCATCTTTACCAATACACGTTGAATTATTTAAAACTTTAGGATTTAAATTACCAAAATATGCTCATCTTCCTGTTATTATGAAAATGGATAACGGAACAAGAAGAAAATTAAGTAAAAGAAAAGACAGTGAAGCTAGTGTTGATTTCTTCTTAGAAAGCGGATACGAACCTAAAGCATTACTTGTTTATTTAATGACTATTGCTAATTCAAATTATGAAGATTTTATTGTTCAAACTAAAGACTATGATTTAGATCATTTCAAATTTAATATTAAAAAGATGAGTTTAGATGGTGCTTTATTTGATATTAATAAATTAGCTTTCTATGGTAAAGAAATTTTAGGATATATGAAAAAAGAAGAAATATATGCTAAATCTAAAGAATGGGCTAAACAATATAGTAAAGAATTATATTCTTTAATTGAAAAATTAGGTGATAAATACATCGATATTTTAAATATTGAAAGAGAAAAGAAAAATCCTAGAAAAGACTATGCAAAATATGGTGATATTTATGAAAATATTAAATTCTTTGA
>CAVDQJ010000046.1:0-8041 GCA_963611005.1 bacterium
TTGATTTTTTTTGATAATAAAAAAATATTTTGGAGGTATTAATATGAAAAGAAATAAAATCGGAATCGTTTGTTTATCCGCTTTATGTGTATTTGGATTAGTTGGTGGATTATCTTCTTGTAATGAAACTACTCCAGTTGATCCAGTAGATCCAGTTGACCCACCTGATCCAGTTGATCCTACTCCAGATGGACACTATGATATGTGGACAGATGAACAAAAAAACTTAATGAAAAAATATTGTGGAGAGGTTTTACCTTATCCAGTTGATTTATTTAAAGGTGAAGTCGTTGTTCAAGAAGTAACTAATTATTATTATGATTATACTTATCTTGAAATTTATGATCACGCTACTTCTTTTACATTAGAAGATTATTATTTAAGCTTAGAAGACTTTGGTTGGAAAGCTGTTAGAGATTATAACGAAAACGAAGTTCAAATCGATTCTTATGGCACAGGTTTTGTTGAAATTACAAAAGCTAGTGAAGATAAATCAAAAGCATACGATATTATGTATTCTTATCAAGAAGAAAATTATGATGAAGATGGTAATGTATTTAGTGCTAATGTAATTCATTGTTATAATGATTTAGATGGTAAAAAGACAGATGCTACTTCTTGGAGTGAAGAAGAAAAAACTACTTTTACTGATTGTTTAGGAAGCGAAGTTCCTTTTATCGCTTTAGGTGAACAAACTAGTGTTTATAGAGATAACTATAATGCTGTTGTTGTTCAAGATATTTATTATGAAAACTTATCTTCTACATATGCAAATATTTTAGTAAATAATGGTTTCGTTTTAAATACTAGTTTAAGTGCAACTTATGGAAATTATATTTTAAGTAAAACATTTACAGATGGTTCACTTCTTCAAGTAGTTATTTATTATGAAAATGGTAACAATATTTACTTCTATTATTCACCAATTGAAACTACACATTCTAGTTGGCCAACTGATATCGTTAATGAAATCAAGGCTAAATCTGGTGTAGAAATTCCACAATTTGGAAAAGCTAGTGATGGATCATATGTTACATTTAAAATTGGTGAAACATATTTTATTAAAACTGAAGATTTAGATGATGAATTTGATTATAGTGAATATGACTCCAATCAATTAAACTGGGTTGGATTAAATTGGAACGAAACATTAGAAATTAATAGCGGAAATATCATTGATGAAGACTATGAACCTGTTGGATATATGGTTCAAGTTAAACCTACAACTCCTACAAGTTCATTCTTTACTTCTTGGCCAGAAGCAAAACTTAAAGAAGGTCTTTCTAGTTTACTTAATATTAGTGATGTAACTATTCCTTCTTTACCTGATGATAAATTACCAAATCCAGATTATAAGGTTAAATATGCTGAAGATGAATCAAGCATTGAAATTGCAATTTATGATACTAATTTAGCTGTTCAAACTGAATTCACTAATTTATTAGAAAAAGCTGGTTGGTTTATCGGTTATAATGAATGGGATGAAACATATATTGAAGATCCTGATGGAAAAGTATGCATTTCAATAAGTGGATATGGTGATTATTCTCATGATTTAGAAGGTCCTACATATATTACATTTACTGCAGGAAGTGGCGAAACACATGAACCTGTTTTCGAATTTGAAAATAGTGAAGTTACCGCATATATTGGTCACACATGTGAATTAGAATTAACAAAATCAATGCTTCCTTATGATGTAACTTATACTACATCTGAAGATACTTCAAATGGTAAAATCACTGTTGATGAAGAAGGTGTTGTAACAGTAGCTGAAGATGCTACAGTTGGATCAAGCATTAAAGTAACTGCTTCTCTTACAAAAGATGATGGATCTACATTAGAAACTTCTTGCGTTGTTACTACCGATGAACTTTTAGCTTATGATCACGATAAAGCTAAAGATGTTCTTGTAAGTGCATTAAGTGCTAAAGGATTTAGTGATGTTAATGTAAATGAAATTCGTGATGATGATGACTATTTTGAAAAATATATACTTACATGTAACTTTGGTACAACTTCTACTGTTGAAGATGTTAAAGCATTAGTTAAATCTGATTTAATTCCAAACGGTTTTAAAGTTTTACAAGAAGATAATGAAGAAGGTGAAAGAGTTGATACAGATTGGGTAGAAACAACATATTCAGATCCTGATTGGAATGAATATCAAGCTCAAAATATTGGATATTCCTTCGATAATCCTGATGCTGCTTATGATATTGGAATTTATGATTCAAGTATACTTCTTGATTATTATGTATATCAAAATGAAGGTAACACATATCTTGTAGTAGAAATTAAATAATCAATATTTTAATTTATATAAAAAGCTATTCGTAATGAATAGCTTTTTTTAATGTATTTTTTGTAATAAAAAAGTTCGATATAATCGAACTAATCTATATAAGTTTGGGGCGAATAATGGGGATCGCACCCATGCATGACCGGTTCACAGCCGGTTGTGTTAACTACTTCACCATATTCGCCATGCAGTGAATATTTTAAAGTATTATAGATAATAAATCAATATTTTTTTATTAAATTTTAATCATGTTTAACACAATGACATTTTCTGCATCTTGGTTCATAACTTTCTTTAGCACCAACCAAAACAACAGGATCTTTATCACTAGCAGGTTCACCATTGACAAGTCTTTGAGTTCTTGTAGCTTGTCTTCCACATACTGAACAAATTGCAGTTAATTTAGTAATTGATTCACTACGAGCTAATAATTGAGCACTGATAGGAAATGGATCACCTTTAAAATCACAATCAAGACCTGCAGTAATTACTCTAATACCTCTATTTGCTAAAGTTTCACAAATATCGATAACTTCATCATCTAAAAATTGAACTTCATCAATACATACAACATCTAAATCATTTGTGACATATTTTAAAATTTCATTACTTTTAGTGATTGGAATGCATTTATAACTTCTTTTTTGATGAGATACTACTTCATCTTTACTATATCTATCATCAATTTTAGGTTTAAATACTAAAAATTTCTTTTTAGCATATATTAATCTATTAATTCTTCTTAATAATTCTTCGCTTTTTCCTGCAAACATAGGACCAGTTATAACTTCAATATAACCGATATTGCTATCTTCATTTACCATATAAACAACCTCTTAATTTTAAAAATATTCTAACAAATAAAAAAGTAAATATTAATATTTAAACACAAATCTTAATTTAAATATAATATCTACTAATTTTTAACTAGAAGGTATCTCTTTTAGTCTATCAATTAAAGTTTTATAAAAATTTGAGAATGTAGTTTGAACATCTATTTGTTTAGTAGTTATATTTCCTTCAATATCTTCATTAACTTCTATTCCTTTATATAACCAAATACCATTATTAGATGTAATAAAATATCTAAAAACATAACTTTCTTGAGGATTAAATGAATGATTTAGTATTTCTAATATATTTTTAATATTTACTATATTAGTAGCATCCAATATTCCTTTATCTATTAAAGTAGTATATAAATCTTTACCTTCTTCTAAAGAAGGAATTAATACTTCTTTTAATCCAGATGTTAATACTCCTAAAGGTTGAGTAAACATATAAAGAATTATAAACCATTGAACAATACCTAATAATCCACCAAAAATTCTAGATATAGCTTTAGGTCTATATTTAATCTTTCCATCATCTTCACTAGACACTTTTTTAAGTTTATGTAATATTATTTTTTTAATAACTAAATGATATAAAATATGAGTTATTGGAGTAGATAAAATAATACCGATTATCATACAAATAATAAATGATAATGCACTCATTAAATTTGAACATATATTAGTCAATAATTCACTACTTATATTTAAATTTTGTAATAATATAAATAAATCATGCACTGAATATACATTAAATGTTATACCTTCATAAGGGATGCTTAATACAAAATTAAATGTAGAAAAACTATAATATTCTAGCCAAGAAGATAAAAAAGGAACTAAAGTAAAGTATAAAACTAATAATATCGAAAACGATATTACAATTCTACAACCTTTTCTTATAGCTCCATTAATTATTCCAACAATAAACCCATATACTAAACACAGTATAATAATTATTTCATAAACAGGTATTTTTAATATAGTTTGAGTTATTGTTTGTAAATCCATATATTATTTTTTAATTTCTACTAAATAATAGTTTTTCTTTCCTCTTTTAACGATTAAATATTTATTAAATAAACAATCTTCTGTAGTTGGAACTTTATTAGCTTCATTCCATTTTTTACCATTAATAGAGATTGCATTATTTTTAATAAATTCTCTTGCTTCTCTTTTACTTGATGCAGCTTTAATTTCGATAAGTAAATCTTCAAGTTGTTTAAATTCATTTATTTCAATCTTATAGTTTTGGAATAATTCAACTAAATTTTCTTCAGTTAATGCATCAAATTTTTCACTAAATAAAGCTTCACTCATCTCTTTTGCTTCTTTAGCTTTATTTTCTCCATGAATTATTTTAACTACTTCATATGCTAAACGTTTTTGAGCAACTCTAGCACCTAAATTAGCTAAATGTTCTTTTTCAATTTCATTAATTTCTTCTTTAGATAAGAATGTAAATACTTTGATATATTTAACACTATCTTCATCAGATTGATTGAAGAAGAATTGATATAACTTATATGGTGAAGTTAAATTTGGATCTAAAAATAATGCTCCATCTTCACTCTTACCAAATTTTTTACCATCACTACGAGTGATTAAATGAGCTGTCATACAACCAACTTTTTCTTCAGCTCCATCAAGTTTTCTAATTAAATCTAATCCAGCTGTTAAATTTCCCCATTGGTCACTTCCACCGATTTGAATATTACAACCATAATCTCTATGAAGTTTTAAAAAGTCGATTGATTGAAGAGTCATATATGTAAATTCAGTTAAAGAAATACCTGCATCAAGTCTTGATGAAACGATATCTTTAGCTAACATATAATTAACATTAAAATATTTTGCGTAATCTCTTAAATAATCAAGTAAAGATAATTGGCTTAACCAATCATAGTTATTTAATAAAACACCTTTTTTAGGATCAGAAAGGTCTAAAAATCTTTCAAGTTGAGCTCTAATAGCTTCAGTATTCTTTTTAACACCTTCTACTGTTTGAAGATTTCTTTCTTTAGATTTTCCGCTAGGATCACCGATCATTCCAGTTCCTCCACCGACAACTGCAATAATTCTATGACCAGCTTTTTGAAGTCTCATCAAAATAGAAATCATAACAAAATTACCGATATGCATACTTGATGCACTAGGATCAAAACCACAATAAATTGTTTGAGGTGTGGATAATAATTCTTTAATTTCTTCTTGATTTGAATAATCTTTAATAAGACCTCTGTAATTTAAATCATCAATAATATTTGACATATATACTCCTTAAATTAATCTCTATAACGAATGTAGGTAAGTCTTCCATCTTTTTCATATTGAACAATATTTACAATATCTTTTTTTGAAACGACTTCTTTAAATCCATCTTCGAATTCTACTTTAATATTTTCATCATCAACTTTTTCAATAAATTTACCGATTAAATCATGTGCTTTTTGAAGTTGAAGATAATCTCCTTCATGAAGTCCATAGTTAACAATTGAAACAACAGGAATACCTAATTTTTTATAACCTTGAAGACTTCTAAGTTCGACTAAGAATAATCCCATAACAGGAATACCGCCTGCAGCTTTAACTAAATCAACCATAGCTTTAGCACTTCCTCCTGTT
This sequence comes from bacterium, assembly GCA_963611005.1. Classification (GTDB taxonomy): domain Bacteria; phylum Bacillota_I; class Bacilli_A; order RFN20; family CAG-826; genus Onthovivens. Next base: position 5,761 of record CAVDQJ010000046.1, read on the forward strand.
GCGATTAAATCATCCATAATGATAACTCTATCACCAGGTTTAATAGCATCTTTAGGAATTTCAATTGTAGCTTCACCATATTCAAGTTTATATGTAGCTCTATATCCAACAAGAGGCAATTTACCAGCTTTTCTAGCTAATACTAATCCTTTACTATTAATTGATGCTAATGGAGCAGCAAAGATAAATCCTCTACTTTCAGCTGCGATAAACTTATCATATTTATCATAACTTGGTAATTCTTTATTTAAATCCATAATAACTTGATGGAATGAATCTCCATCAGCGAGTAATGGAGTGATATCTCTAAAATTTATTCCTTTAATAGGATAATCAATAACACTTCTTATAAACTTATCATAAAAATCCATAAAAATATCTCCTTTTAAAATTTTGTTGATTCTCTTTTAATATATGTAGATTCAAATTTATAAACTTTGTCGTTTAAATTATTGTTAATTAAATCAACTAACATATCTACAGCTCTTCTTCCAACTTCTTGCATATCGACATGAATCGAAGAGATTTGTGGTCTTAAGATACTTGAATATTTAGTACCAATAATTGAAAGAACTTCAACATCTCCTGGAACTGTTAATCCACTATCTGTAGCAGCATTTAATACAGCTGCAGCAATAGAATCTCTATAAGCGATGACATATTCTTTCTTTTTCTTTTTAAATCTTTCCATAAAATCACGATATGTTCTATTATAACTATCATCACAGTTCATAATATCATAAAGTTTGTCATGATCTTGATGTACTTTAATAAATTGATTTTCAACTCTTCTTAATAAACGTCCACCATTATGAACATGTAAGAAAGTCATTTGTTTATCACCTTTTACAAAATAATCTTGAATAATATTTTTAACTAAATGTTCATATCCAAAAGGAATTGAAGCTATTTTTTTATCAGATATATTGTTATTAATAACTAAAACAGGAACATCATAATTATTAAACATTCTATAATCTTCATCATTTAATTCATCATCAAATACAATAACTCCATCGACATGTTCTTTAATAGCTTTTTCAAGACAATTTGTAGCATCTTCTCTAGAATGTGATGTTGTAAATAATTCAAGAGAAAATCCTTTTTCTTTACATACTTCACAAACACCATTTAAAAGATTAGAAATATAAACATAATTAGCACTTGGAATAATAAGACCGATATTAGTTGTCTTATTAGTTGCTAAAGCTTGAGCTAAACCACTTGGTTTATAACCAAGTTTTCTAATTACGCTCATAACTTTTCTTTTTGTGTCTTCTTTAACAGTATCACTATTATTTATAACACGAGAAACGGTAGCAAGTGATACTCCGCTTGCTTTAGCTACTTCATAAATAGTAACTCTTCCTTTATCGTAACCCATAAGTAGTTCCTCCTACTTTTTACAATAAAATTATAACATAAAAAAATATTAAATAAATCTTAAAATGAAAAAATTTACATTAAATTTTCATTAATATTTTATTCTTTAAAAAAGTCATCACCAACATTATATGAATCGTCTAAAATATATAACCCTTTTTTATTCTCGTATCCTTCGATATTTAACTCTCTTCCAGAGCATAACATTCCTTCAGAAAATACACCGATTACTTCTCCAGGAATGATTTGACTACCATTAGGCATAAATGTATTTGCAGTAGCACATACTACTTTTAAACCAACTTTAGCATTATATGAACCACATACAATATTTAATAATTTTTCTTCACCGATATCCACTTTTAAAATATGAAGATGATCACTATCAGGATGTTCTTCCATTTCTACGATTTTAGCAACTTTAAAACCAGATTCATTTAAATAATCTAATGTAGGTAAATCTCTATTTTTAAGCATGAAATTTAATACATCAATTACTTTATTATTACAAACTGGAATATAACCATTTGCTTTAATTTTAATCTCTTCAGATATATTTAAAAAATTATAGCCGATTAATTCATCATCTTTATATAAAGCTACTACACCATCTTTATTTTCTATTTTTGTAGGAATAGCTAATGGAGAAAATACGATTAATAATATATCTCCTATTGTTTCATGATTGTAATACATTCCATATTTCATATTAAATCCTCACTCTTTTTAATTACATCTTTATTGTTTTTTAAAACAAATCTTTTAATATTAACACCTGCATTTTTAAATTTTGTTTCAAATTCTGTTTGTGCATCAAATTCTTCATCTTCATTATAGTTATATTCTTCACTTATAATTTCAAATTTAAATTTTTTAAATTGTTCTAATGAATATAAAG
>CAVDQJ010000047.1:0-2228 GCA_963611005.1 bacterium
ATAATAAGCACCATATCAATTTAATAGATGCTTTATTATTAGACAAAGACAAGTATAGTAAATGCATTCAAGGTAAAGATACATTTGATGATGAAACATTAAATAAAATCGCTTCATTATTTTTATTAAATATTGATGATTTAAAAGATGATAATAAAGAATTACCTCATGATGATCACCTTCAAATCGATGAATTATTAATTCAAGTAAGACTTGGTGATTATGTTAATGAAACTGAGAAAAATAAAAATAAAAATGTAATTAAAAGAAACTTTAATTTACTTGATAAACCACTTAAAAGAAAATTGATAATTAATACCTTAATATCATTTATTCCTTTCTTAGCTATTATTATTTATTCTCTTGTTACATGTTTATCTAATACTATTGAAACGATGAATACATATAGAGAAGGTAATACTCTTTCTAGTGAACAACAAGCTATTGAAGATGAAATGAATAACTCCACTAATGGAGATTTAACATTTGCTAATGTTAAAGTAGCTATAACATTAGAAAATATTAATTCTATTTCTTCTTCATCATCTTCATTTGATGCTACATTATCCACTTCTTTTGATTTTGATCAACTTGAATACTATAAAATGTATTATTATAAAGCAAAAGGTGTTAAATTTAATGAAAATAACTTCTTTACTGATGAAGATTTAATCGCAGATAATTTTTGTTTTAATAGTGAACAAAATGGATATTTAGAATATAGCGATAATATTCCTGATGTACTTCAATTTAATTTTGCTGATAATACACACATGGCAAAAGACAATAAACCAATAAGTGTATCGACAATATATTTAGAACAAAAACAAGCATATCCTGGAGAAAAATCATCCAATGTTTTTACAGATAAAAATGATGAATTTAGAATTGGAAATGGTAAGATAACTCCTGATAGTTTAGAATATCAAGATAAAGGAACTGCATATTTTGATAAAACAACAAAATCATTTAGATATTCTCAAAAATTACATTATTCTACTACAATTAATAAAACATTTGATTCTCCTAGATATCCACTTGATTCTGCTCAATTTAAAATATATATTCAACCTACTAGAAATACTAATTTTATAAGATATATTCCTAATGCAGATATTTCTGGATTATCAACATATTTTCATATATCAGATGGATATAAAATTCTTAAAGAAACTAGTGATATTAAAAACTTTAATATTAAGCTTAATTACTATAAAGAATTAGATACAGACCCTTCTTCTTCTACTTATAATACTACTGTTATTAAAACTCAAGTTGAAGTAATATTAAGAGCTAATAAACACGGAATATCTGTATATTTAAATTCTTTCTTAAATATTATTGCTGTAGCTATATGGTTAATACTTGCATTCTACAATCAATCATTTAATAAAGATGATTCTATGTCAATGATTGGAACAGGATTCTTCTCTGCAATTAGTGCTATATTATTAGGTTTATCTACAGTTGGTAATGCTAATATATTCTCATTATTAACATTTATTAATATCTTTACATTAGCTATGGTATTAGTCATGGGATTTGAAATCATCAAATGTAGAAGATACAATAAACTTAATAATGCTAATATGATTGCCTATTCTAATGCTAAAGTTAGAATATTGTTCTACTTCTTAGTTGTTTGTTCAATATTAATTTATATTGTAATACCAGCTATATCATATCTTTGGTTATTGTAAATAAAAATGAACTCAATTGAGTTCATTTTTTTTAATTAATTTTTGTTAATAATGAAGCAGGAACTTTTGTTATGCCTTCTGATTCATCTTTACCATAAACAAAAGCATAATTTTTACCATCGACAATACTACAAGAAGCAACTTTATATTGGATACCTTTTTTAAAATTTTTATAGTCTTCTAAAAATACAACTATATCACCAGGACAAATATAATTTGATACTTTTTTATCTTGTCTTTTAATTGCGCTAATTCTTGTATTTTTAGCAATAGCTTTACTTGCTTTTCTATTAACTGTTTCTACATCTTCCAATAAACCAGAATGCGAAATAAATAACAATCCTAAAGCTGGTCCAGTAAATAATAAAGCTATTAAAATTACTATCATCATACATTTAGTCAATGTATCAAATGTCTTAAATCCCATACAAGTATAAATCAAAGCAATAATAAAACCTGCTGTAAAAGAAATAATTTCTAAAACACCAATTACAAAAAAATATTTTTTTATATAAAACTCCTTTATCT
>CAVDQJ010000048.1:0-3181 GCA_963611005.1 bacterium
GTATCTATTTAATATATAATCTGCAATTATTAGATAAAACTATCTCATCATCTTTATAAAATCATAGATTTTCTTTTTATTTGTTCTATACACAACATAAAAAGGTAAAGTTGTTTCATCATCTTTAATAGGTATTAAAACTTTCTCTCCACGATTATCTAGCTTCATACTAATATTTGTTTGAAAACTTGGTATTGAAGAATATTTAGCTACCTCTCCTACGTTATCTCGATCAAGTCTATAAAACTTAGATTTAGGAAGTCTTCTTTTTATAATGCTATCCCATACTCCTAAATCATTTCCAATAAGAAAAGATTGTCCATCAAGTTCATCATATGTTACAAATTCTTTTTTAGCTAAAAAATGTTCTTTAAAAAGACATACATATAGTTTCTCATCTGTTATCTTTTCACAAATAAGTCCTTCTTCATCTATCTTTTCATTGATAAAAGTAATATCGACCAAACCTTCTTTTACTTCTTTAATACATGTTTTTACATCACATATTTTATTTGTATATTTATCATGATTGTTAAAAAAGAAATAAGGAAAATAATATAACATTCCTGGTGCAGTCATAGATACATGGATTAATTGTTCTTTTTCTTTTAATTCATTAGCTTTTTTAATTAAAAGACTATTTAAAGCAAGTATATCTCTTGCATAGTCAATAAGAATTTTTCCATTTTCATTTAAAGAAATCTTATTTACTTCACGTTTAAAAATAGCTATCCCTAGTTCAGATTCAAGTTTTTGCATTGCTCTAGTAAGTGAAGGTTGTGAAATATGTAATTTTTCACTTGCCTTTAATAAAGATCCTTCTTCATAAAAAGTAATAAAATATTCTAATAAATATATATCTACCATACATACACCTCTATACGTTTTAAGTATAGCAGATTACTAAATCAATATATACATGGTTTTTCATTTTTATATAAAATAAATGTAGAGGTAATAAAAATGAAAACATTAATTGCATATTTTAGTTGGTCAAACAATACAAAAACTTTAATTGAAGAAATCAATAAGAAAAATGAATACGATATTTTAAGAATTAAAAGGAAAGTACCTTATTCATCTAACTATAACCAATGTGCATATATAGAAGCTAAAGAAGAATGGGAAAAAAGAACACTTCCTGAAATCGAAAACATCGATTTAGATTTAAACTCATATGAAAAAATCTTTCTCTTCTTCCCTATTTGGTGGTATACAATACCAATGCCTGTTGGAACATTTGTTAAAGAAAACTTAAATGAGTATAAAGGAGAAATTATTATTTTTGCTAATAGCTATACTAATGATCCACAATATATGGTAAATAGTTTTAATGATTTAAAGAAACTAAATCCAAAATTAAATCTTAAAAAAGGTTTATTTAACAAAAAACCAGAAGAACATATTTTATTTATAGAAAAGGAGATTAAATAATGAATACAATTAAGTTATATAATGGAGTTACAATACCATCAAATGGTTTTGGTGTTTATCAAATTTCTAAAACAGATTGTAAATCAAGTGTTTTATCAGCTTTAAAAGCTGGATATCGCCATATTGATACCGCACAATCATATTTTAATGAAGAGGAAGTTGGTGAAGCAATTATTGAATCTAAAATAGATAGAAAAGATATCTTTTTAACCACAAAAGTATGGATAGACAATTATGGTGATAACAAAACATATGATTCAGTTATTGAATCATTAAAAAAACTTAAAACAGAATATGTTGATTTACTCTTACTTCATCAACCTATTGGTGATTATTATGGAGCTTATAGAGATCTTGAAAGACTTTATAAAGAAGGTAAAGCTAAAGCTATTGGTGTTTCTAATTTTTATCCAGATAGATTAGTTGACATTTTACAATTTAGTGAAATTAAACCAATGGTTAATCAAATCGAAGTTAATGTTTTTAATCAACAAATTGAAGCAAAAAAATGGGCAGATAAATATGGGGTTGTTTTAGAAGCATGGGCTCCATTTGCTGAAGGAAGAAACAATATGTTTACTAATGAAACATTAGTTAAAATCGCTACTAAACATAATCGCTCTGTAGCTCAAGTAATCCTTCGTTGGTTATATCAAAGAGGAATAGTATCTCTTGCTAAATCCATACATGAAAATCGTATTAAAGAAAACTTCGATATATATTCATTCTCTTTAGATGAACAAGATATGAAACAAATCGAAATGTTAGATAAAAAAGAATCTTCTTTCTTCTCTCATCAAGACCCTTCAATAATCGAATGGTTTGGAAAATTAATTATAGATAGAAGAAAATAAAATTATTTATAAAAAGGAGGAAACAACTATGAAAAAACTATTATCTACATTAAGCTTTACTTTTTTAATAGCTTTAACAGCTTGTAATACAACTCAAAATAATTCTTCAAATAACAATGATAAAAGCAATACAAAAGCCTTAGTTATTTATTTTTCTGCAACAAATCATACAGAAAACGTAGCTAATACTATTTCTAATTATATAGATTCACCAATATATAAGCTTGAACCTACAACTCCTTATACTTCATCTGATCTTAATTATTCAAATCAAAATAGTAGAGTCGTTAAAGAATATCAAATGACACAAAGTGGAAATAGAGTTAATGTTGAACTTACCACTACTTCATTTAATGAATTTAAAGAAGCTACTTATATATTTTTAGGTGCTCCTGTTTGGTGGCAACAATTGAGTTGGGTAATTGAAAATTTTGTTTTAGATAATGATTTTTCTAATAAAACAATCATTCCTTTTGGAACTAGTGCTAGTTCTTCATTTAATTTAAATAATCTTACACCTTTAACAAATGATGATAGTAATGTTACTTGGTTATCACCACAAAGATTTTCATCAAGTGTTTCTTCTAGTGCTGTAACTAATTGGATCGATTCGTTAAATTTTGATTTAAAGTAGTAAATACTTAAATAAACTATTTTAAGTATTAAAAAAGCCTGATACAAATATCAAGCCTATATCTTTAAAAAAATGGAGCAGGTGACGGGAATCGAACCCGCGTAATCAGCTTGGAAGGCTGATGCTCTACCATTAAACTACACCTGCATGCCTATAAATTATATAATAACTTAAAATATAAATTCAACAAAAATTTAATTTAATAAATAATTTATAATCTTTCTCAAGTTAACAATTAAATATTTATTCAATATAATAT
>CAVDQJ010000049.1:0-5376 GCA_963611005.1 bacterium
GTATTAATTTATCGATATATAAATAATTTATTTAACAATAAAAAATAATTAAATGTATAATATAGTTAGGTAAGGCTAATGGATTATCTAAGGTTTACAAAAAAGGAAATTGAAAACGAAGTTTCCGCCCTAGAGAAGATATATTCTAGGGTTAAGGTTTTTGATGCGGCCCATATAGAAAAAATATCATGTTTAAAAAATAACGAAAATATTGATTTACCTTTTGAATGTTTTAAGTTTCGGAATAGAGAATATCCTTGTAAAAATTGCATTTCATTAAAAGCTTTTAAAGAGAAAAAGGATTTCTATAAAATTGAAGAATTTAATGATAAATATTATGAAGTCCATGCAAAATATATAGAAGTTGATGAAAAACCATGTGTTTTAGAATTGGTTCAAGAAATAGATTCAACATTTGTTGATGATATTAAAATAACCGCTGTTTTAGGAAATGATGGTGATGATGATAGTGGTCTTTATTCTAAAATTTATAGAGATTCTTTAACCGGAGTTTATAATCGAAGATTCTATGAAGAAAAATATAAAAATCATATAATGTATGGTCAAATCGCGATTGTAGATGTTGATAATTTTAAAATGTATAACGATCTTTATGGTCATAATGCTGGAGATGCAATTCTTATTAATATCGCTTCTACAATTAAAAGATTTTTAAGAAAAAAAGATTGTGTTATTAGATATGAAGGTGATCAATTTATCGTTATTTGTGATGCGATGGAATCTAGTGATTTTGATAGTGTTTTAAATAGAATTAAAAGAAAAATTAACGAGAATGCTTTATTAAATTATAGGGGTGTTAAAATCTCTGTTTCTGTAGGTGGAGTATTGTGTAACAACGAAACAATTGCTGAAGCTTTAGTTAAAGCTGATACCTTAATGCACGAAGCTAAAGAAAAGAAAAATTCTATTATTACAAGCGATGGAAAAGTTGTTCATGAAACAAATAAGAAAAACATATTAATTTGTGAAAATAATAAGGAAAACGCATTGATTTTAAATGATATTTTAAGTGAAAAATATGATGTTATTAAAGCAAATAATGGGGACGAATGTATAAAATTAATAAGTCAATATTCAACAGGTATTTCATTGATTTTATTCAATAAAGAATCTAATAAAAATGATGAATTTGAAGCTTTAGAATATTTGAGAAATAACCATTTTATCGACGATATTCCTTTTGTTGTTATCGTAAATAAAAGCGATGTTAAAAATTTAAATGAAGATTATGCAATGGGAGCTGTAGATTACATTTTAGTTCCTTTTGATAAAGATATTGTTATTAGAAGAGTTTCAACTTTAATTAAACTTTATGAAAGACAAAAGAAAATGACTGGAGTTTTAATAAAAGAATTAGAAGAAAAAGAGAAATCTAATAATAACATGATTAATATGCTTAGTCATATCGTTGAATATCGTGCTCATGAAAATGGAAGTCACGTTAAACATGTTAGCGAAATCACCGAATTATTATTGAAACATCTTTTAAAAGTAACTGATAGATATGCATTTACAAAAGAAGATATTGAAAACATTAAATTAGCTTCAGCTTTACATGATATTGGTAAAATTGCAATCGATGAAAATATTTTAAACAAACCAGGAAGATTAACAAAAGAAGAGTTTGAAGTCATTAAGACTCATACTACAGTTGGAGCAAATATTATCGACCAATTAAATATTAAAAATGATCCACTTGTAAATTATACTCATGATATTTGCAGATGGCATCATGAACGATATGATGGTAAAGGGTATCCAGATGGATTAAAAGGTGAAGAAATACCAATATCAGCTCAAGTTGTTTCGGTTGCAGATGTTTATGATGCATTAGTTAGTGATAGATGTTATAAAAAAGCAGTACCACATGAAGAAGCTTTAAATATGATTGTAGAAGGACAATGTGGAACACTTAATCCATTACTTTTAACTTGCTTAATTGATATTAAAGAAGAAGTAAAAGATTTATATACTGAAAATAAATAAACAAATTCAATTTTATTTAATGAAAAGATTGCTAATATTATATATAATATTAAAGAATTTTTAAGGAGGAGATTTGTTTATGGGTTTAAAAGCAGGTATTGTTGGTTTACCTAATGTAGGAAAATCTACGCTTTTTAATGCTATAACTTCAAGTCATGCTGAGGCTGCAAATTATCCTTTTGCTACAATTAGTCCTAATGTTGGAAGTGTTTTAGTTAATGATACACGTGTAGATGATTTAGTAAAGATTTTTAATCCAAAGAAAACTATTTATACATCATTTGAATTCTTTGATATTGCTGGACTTGTTAAAGGTGCTAGTAAAGGAGAAGGATTAGGCAACCAATTTTTATCACACATTAGAGAAACAGATGCAATTATTGAAGTTGTTAGATGTTTTTTAAATAGTGATATTATTCACGTTGAAAATAGTGTTGATCCAATTAGAGATATTGAAATTATTAATCTTGAACTTGTTATGGCTGATTTGGATACAGTCAATAATAGAATTGGTAAAATTGAAGCAAAAGCTAAATTATCAAAAGATAAAGAAGCTAAAGTAGAACTTGAATGTTTACTTAAAGCTAAAGAATGTTTAAATAACGAAAAAGCATTGAGAAGTTTAAAATTATCAGATGAAGAAAAACGTATTTTATCTGGTTTTTCATTTTTAACACTTAAACCAATTATTTATGTAGCTAATGTTTCAGATAGTGATTTAGCTGACGTTGATAATTGTGCTAATTATTTAAAAGTAAAAGAATACGCAGCTAAAGAAGGTAGTCAATGTATTCCTATTTGTTGTGAAATCGAAGCTGAATTAGTAAATTATTCTAAAGAAGAAAAAGCTGAATTTTTATCTTCAATCGGAGCTAAAGAAAGTGGATTAGATAGTCTTGTTAAAGCAAGTTATAAATTATTGAATTTATCTACATTTTTTACTGTCGGAGAAGATGAAGTTAGAGCTTGGACATTTAAAAATGGTATGTTAGCTCCTGATTGTGCTGGAGTTATTCATACAGATTTTAAAAAAGGATTTATTAGAGCTGAAGTATATTCTTATGATGATATGATGCAATATAAATCAGAAGCTGCTTTAAAAAATGCAGGTAAAATTAGAATTGAAGGAAAAGAATATGTCGCAAAAGATGGAGATATATTCTTCTTTAGATTTAACGTATAAATTTATGAATAGAATCGGATTTGGAAAAGATATTCACGGATTAAAAGAAGGTGTCCCGCTCATTATTGGAGGTATTAATATACCTTCAAAAATTGGTGCTTATTCATATAGCGATGGAGATTGTTTAACTCATGCAATTATCGATTGTTTATTAGGCGCTGTTGGAGAAAAAGATATTGGTGAATTATTTAAAGATGATGATTCAAAAAATAAAAATAGAAATTCTATTTCAATGTTAGATGAAGTATATAAAACCTATATTGAAGACAAATACATTATTTCTAACATTGATACATTTATATGTTTAGAAGAACCTAAATTAAAAGGTTATAAAGAATTAATTAAAGAAAATATAGCTGAACATTTGCATGTTTCTTTAAATCAAATTTCAATTAAAGCTGGAACAAATGAAGGTTTTGGTAGCGTTGGAAATAAAGAAGCAATTGAATGCTATGCGATTTGTTTATTGGGGGAAAAATAGATGGAGAAAAAAGTTAGAGTAAGATATGCTCCTTCACCAACTGGTTATTTACATATCGGTGGAGCAAGAAGTGCATTATTTAATTATTTATTTGCTAAAAAATATAACGGCGATTTCGTAGTTAGAATTGAAGATACTGACTTAGAAAGAAATATACCTGGAGCTGAAGAAAGCCAAATCGATGATTTGAATTGGTTAGGAATTATTGCAGATGAATCTCCTTATAAGATGAATCCAAAATATGCTCCATATAGACAAACTGAAAAGTTAGAATTATACAGAAAATATGCTGAAGAATTAGTTGAAAAAGGATATGCATATTATTGCTATTGTAGCGAAGATGAATTAGCTGAAATGAAAGAAAATCAATTAGCTAATGGAGTTAAATCATTTAAATATGATAGACATTGTTTAAATTTAACTAAAGAAGAGATTGAAAAATATAAACAAGAAGGAAGAAAACCTACAATCAGACTTAAAATGGAAAGTGGTGTAACTTTCAAATTTAATGATTTGGTTAGAGGTGAAGTAAGCTTTTCAAGTGATGATATCGGTGATTTTGTCATTATGAAAAGTAATGGAATCCCTACTTATAACTTCGCTGTTGTAGTCGATGATCATATTATGGATATAACACATGTTTTAAGAGGAGAAGAACATTTATCAAATACTCCTAAACAACTTCAAATTTATAAATATTTTAATTGGGAAGCTCCTGAATTTGGACACATGACAATTATTGTTAATCCAAATGGTAAGAAGTTAAGTAAAAGAGATCATAATATTCTTCAATTTATGTCTCAATATAAAGAACTTGGTTATCTTCCTGAAGCTATTGTTAATTTCTTATTCCTACTTGGTTGGACAAGTGAAGAAAATAAAGAAATATTTACAAAAGAAGAAGCTATTAAAGCATTTGATCCTTCAAGATTATCTTCATCACCAAGTATGTTCGATAATAAACGTTTAGAGTATATGAACTCATATTACATTAAACATTTATCCGATGAAGATTATTTTGAAAAAGTATTACCTTTTATTAAAAAAGTTAACTTTAAAAAGGAATACAGTGATGACGAATTAAAAGCGATTAGTTTAGTTTATAAAAATGAAATTACAAAACTTGAAGATGTTCATATTGAACTTGATGAATTAATCAATCCTAAATTTGAATTTAGTGATGAAGAAAAAGAAATATTATCAAAAGAAACTTCAAGTGTTGCAATTAATGCATTTAAAAATAAATTAGCATCATTAAACGAAATCAATGATGTAACAGTAAAAGCTTTATTTAAAGAAATTCAAAATGAATTATCTATTAAAGGTAAAGACTTATATATGCCAATAAGACTTAAAATAACAGGTAAAAACCATGGTATTGAAATGTATCACATAATTGAAATACTTGGTAAAGAAGAAGTTATTAAAAGATTATAATGGTTATAGAATTAAAAAAGTATTTAATATATAATATTAAACGCAAATAAAGGAGATTTTATGGAAAATTATAAAAATGAATCTATGGTTGATGTAGCTTATTCAGTTGTAAAAGAAAGTGGTAAAACTTATTCTTTTAAAGAATTATTTGATGAAGTTGCTACAAAAATTGAACTTAGTGAAGAAGAAAAATTAGATAGAATTTCAAAATTCTATACAAATTTATCATTAGATGGAAGATTTGTTACAATCGGAAATAATGAATGGG
>CAVDQJ010000049.1:5506-6518 GCA_963611005.1 bacterium
AATGGGATTTAAGAGAAAATCAAACATACGATAAAGTTCATATCGATATGAATGATGTTTATTCTGATATTGAAGAAAGCTTCTCTCAAAACCAAGATACTGAAGATATCGAAGAAGAAAAAGCTGCTAATGGTGATGCTAGTGATGATGATGACGTTAGCGGTCTTAATGATGATTTTGAATCTAGCAAAGAAGATTAATTTTTAGTTGAAAGGAAAAAAACTCAATTTCGGTTGAGTTTTTTTAAAAGATAAATATGAAATACGAAAAAGAATTAAACGCAGCTATAGAAGCAGGTCTTAAAGCTAAAAAAGTAGTTTTAGATTATTATCATAATGGTTTTGATGTTGAAATCAAAAGCGATGATTCTCCTGTTACTAATGCTGATAAAGAAGCAGATAAAATTATTAGAGAATATTTAGGTAATAGATTTAAAGATTATGCTTTTTTAACTGAAGAAAGCGTAGATAATAAAGAAAGACTTAATAATGATTATGTTTGGATTGTAGATCCAGTTGATGGAACTAAAGATTTTGTTGCTAAGGACGACCAATTTACAATCAATATCGCTTTAGCTTATAAACATAAGGTTGTTGTTGGAGTTGTTGTTGTTCCTGCTATGGATTTATTATATTTTGCTAGTGAAGGAAATGGAGCTTATGAGATGAAAGATGGTAAATCACATAAGATTCATGTAAATGATAAATTAACTGATTTAACATGTTATACATCTGTTTTCCATTTTACAGATGATGAAAAAGCATTACTTAACGAACATAAAGATAGAGTAACTAAAGTTTTACCTTTAGGAAGTAGTATTAAACCATGTTTTATAGCTTCAGGAAAAGGTGAATTAACTTTAAGACTTAATGATGGAACTAAAGAATGGGATACTGCAGCTTTTCAATGTATTGTTGAAGAAGCTGGAGGTTTAGTTTTAAAAAGAGATAAAACTCCTATTACATATAATAGAGAAGATGTTTATAATAGAGGTGGATACATCGTTATAAAT
>CAVDQJ010000050.1:0-9013 GCA_963611005.1 bacterium
AGCTTGAATTAAAGAAAATGGATTAGTGATATCTAAATATTTAGTAAAATTAGAATCTTGTTTTAAATAATATTTATATTTAGAAAAAAATAATTCTTCTTCATTATTAAAAGAAGATTTGTTTTTTACTTTATCTAATATTTTATAAATACTTGTTTCCATTTTATTCCTCCATAAAGAAAGATAATAAAGATACTATAAATATAGATGCTGTCTCTGCTCTTAATATTCTTTTACCTAATGTTATCTCTTTAAATCCATATTTTTTAGCATATTCTACTTCTTCAAGAGTAAATCCACCTTCAGGACCAACTATAACATTAACTGTTTTATTTTTTAAGTCTTTAAAATCTTCTTTAAGTGAAGATAAGTTATCTTTACAGTTTTCATAAGGTATTAAAGATATATCAGCATCATAATTTTTAATATCTTTAAAAGATATTATATCATTAATTTGAAATGAATATGTTCTTTTAGATTGTTCTAATGCTTCTTTTACAACTTTATTATATCTTACTAACTTACCATCTTTTTTGTTGTCTTCAATATGTATAATCGAACGTTTTGACTCTACTAAAACGATATCTTTAACTCCTAATTCTACTGCTTTTTGAATAACAAATTCGGTTTTATCTCCTTTTAAAAGACAAATAAATAAACGAATATTTCCATTTAATTCATGTTTTTCATCTATTTTTTTAACAATAGATGTAGAAAATGGAGTAAAAGAATCAATTCTAACTAAATATAATTCATCGTTAATAACTACTTCAATTTCATCATTAACTTTCATTCTCATAACTCTACTAATATGAAAAATATCGTCTTTTGAAAAAACGATATTATCATTTTCTAGTTTAGCAAAATATCTTTGCATTATCTTAAAAACACTCCTGCTTTATCTTTCTTTCTAAAGAATAATAAAACAATAGAAAGAACAATATAAATAAGATATATAATAGCTAATGGAATTAAAATAGCTAATACGATATTGTCTTTAAATAATGTAAAGAAAAATATTAAAAATAATCCAACATATAAAACTATTGTAGATCCTATTCTAATTAAACCTTCTTTTTTATAGCCTAAATAGAATGAATCTGCACCAAATAAACCTAATAATAAACATAAAATAAAATTAATAGATTTTTTATGTTCTTTTAATTTAATCTCTTCTTTTTTAGAAGGTGAAATAGTATTTATTGTTTGAGTTATATCGCAAGTATCTTGTTTTGTATAATCAATTGGATCTTTACCTCCACAAAAAGGACAAATCTCTTTGTCAAATTTTGTAATGTTTTCTCCACAATATTTACATTTAGCCATAAATTAAATAACCTTCTATATACAACAATATAATAGTATAAATGAGTGAAAAAATCACTCATTTATTAACTATTTTTTAAATGCTCTTTTAAATTTATCTTTTAAACTATCAGTTTCTTTAGCTTCTTTATATGCTTCTAAAGCTTCTTTTTGTTTAGCGTTTAAATATGTAGGTATCTTTATATCGATTTTTACATATTCATCACCAAATGATGAACCTCTAACATCTTTAACGCCTTTTCCTTTAATACGAAGAACTTGATTTGGTTGACTTCCAGCAGGAAGAGATAAACTAACATCACCATAAACTGTAGGAACGATGATATCTGCACCTAAACAAGCATCGATAAAATCTACTTCTTTAGTAATATAAATATCATTTCCTTTTCTTTCAAAAGTCTTATCTGGAGCAACTAAGATTTCTACATATAAATCTCCGTTATTTCCTCCATTAATTCCTCTTTCACCTTTTCCTTGAAGTCTAATTTGTTGACCATCATTTATTCCAGCAGGAATTGATACTTCAACATCTTTTTTAAAGTGGTTAAAACCTTGTCCATGACAATCACTACATTCAGTTTTGATTTTTTTACCACTTCCATGGCAATCAGGACATGCTACTTCTTGTTGCATTACACCAAATATAGTTCTTTGAGTTTGAACGACTCTCCCTCTACCTTTACATGTTGAACAAGTTGTAAATTCTGTACCATTTTTAGCACCAGTTCCGTGGCACGAAGAACATGTTTCATCGTATTCAAGTGGTAAAGTTACTTTTGTTCCGTTGATAGCATCCATAAATTTAATACGAATACGCATTAATCTATCATCACCATCTCTTGTTGAAGTAGAAGAATAACTTCTAGATCTTCCTCCTCCAAAAGCTCCACCAAACATTTGATTTAAAATATCGTTTAAATCTCCAAAATCACCACCATTGAAGTTAAATCCATCAAATCCACTACCGTTAAATGGGTTTTGACCACCAGCTGTTTGATCAAAAGCTGCTTGACCAAATTGATCGTAAGTTTTTCTTTTTGATTCATCACTTAAAACAGAGTAAGCTTCACTTGCTTCTTTAAATTTTTCAGCATCACCAGTTTCTTTATTGTCTGGATGGTACTTTTTAGCTAATGTTCTATATGCTTTTTTAATTTCGTCTTGGGTAGCGGTTTTACTAATTCCAAGTACTTCATAATAATCTCTTTTTGTAGCCATACTCTTTTACCTCTTACGAGTAATAGGAGAGACTCGCCCTCCTATTAACTTAAATTTAATTTAAATTTTATTTTTTATCTGTGAAATCAGCATCGATTACATCATCATCTTTTTTGCTTGATGAAGATGAATTATTTGCGTTATTTCCTTGGAAGTTGCTATCGCTAGCTCCACTATTTTGTTGAGCTTGAGCATTTTGTTGAGCTTGAGCTTGTTGCATATAAGCAGCAGCTTTTTCAAGTTCATCAATCTTGCTTCTAAGTGTTCCATAATCTTTATTATTTAAAGCGTTTTGGATTTCATCTCTTAATTTAGTAGCTTCTTCTTTTTGTTTTGGATCAAGTGAATCACCTTTTTCTTGTAATCCTTGATTGATTGAAGAAAGATATGTTTCAGCTTTATTAACTAATTCAGCTTCTTCTTTTCTCTTATTATCAGCATCTTTATTAGCTTCAGCTTCTCTAACCATTCTATCGATATCTTCTTTGCTTAATCCATTAGAACCATTGATTGTGATATTTTGTTCTTTTTGAGTATCTAAATCTTTAGCACTAACTTTAACAATACCATTGACGTCGATTGAGAAAGTAACTTCGATTCTTGGAGTTCCTCTTGGAGCTGGTCTAATACCATCTAATTGGAAGTGACCTAATAATTTATTATCTCTAGCCATTGGTCTTTCACCTTGATATACAGAGATATCAACAGCAGGTTGATTATCAGCAGCTGTAGAGAAAATTTGTGATTGAGTTGTAGGGATTGTTGTATTTCTCTTAATTAATGGAGTTAATACACCACCCATTGTTTCGATACCTAATGTTAATGGAGTAACATCAAGAAGAATAACATCTTTAACATCACCACTTAAGATACCACCTTGATAAGCTGCACCGATTGAAACAGCTTCATCTGGGTTGACTGATAAGTTAGGTTTTTTACCTGTAATTTGAGAAACTAATTCTTGAACAGCAGGCATACGGATAGATCCACCGATTAATAAGACTTCATCGATATCACTATATGATAATTTTGAATCTTGAATAGCTTTTTCAAGTGGTGTTCTACATCTATCTAATAAATGTCTTGTCATTTCTTGGAATTTAGCTCTTGTTAATGTTGTTTCAAAGCTGATAGGTCCATTTTTACCCATTCCAATAAATGGAAGAGAAATTGTTGTTTGAGTTGAACTTGATAATTCAATCTTAGCTTTTTCAGCAGCATCTTTATATCTTTGAAGAGCCATCTTATCTGAAATATCTACACCAAATTCTTGGTTGATTTGAGCTTTAATCCAATCAGCTAAAACATTATCCCAGTCATCACCACCTAATTTGTTATCACCAGCTGTAGCAACAACTTCAAATGTACCATCACCGATATCAAGGATAGAGACATCAAGTGTACCTCCACCTAAATCGAATACTGCGATTTTTTCTGATTTATCTTTACCTAAACCATAAGCTAAAGCTGCAGCTGTAGGTTCATTAATAATACGAACAACATTAAGTCCAGCAATTGTACCAGCATCTTTTGTTGCTTGTCTTTGAGCATCATTGAAATATGCAGGAACTGTAATAACAGCTTTTTCTACTGAATGACCAATATTTGCTTCAGCATATCCTTTCATATATGCAAGAACTTTTGCACTGATTTCTTGAGGGGTAAAATCTTTAGAAATGCAATTTACATGTACTTTTTCATTTGTACCCATAATTCTTTTAATAGAACTAACAGTATCTGGGTTAGTAATTGCTTGTCTTTTTGCAGCATTACCAACGATAACTTCTCCATTTGCTTTAAAACCTACAACAGATGGAGTTGTCATTGTTCCTTCTGGGTTAGGAATAACTTTTACTGTTCCATCACTTTGAAGATAACTTACAACTGAGTTTGTTGTACCTAAGTCAATACCTAATATAATTTCTTTTGCCATAAATAATTCCTCCTATTAAGCAATATTTTCTTCTTTAGTAGCTTCTTCATTTACTACTTCTTTATGTTTACTTGTAACAACCATCGCTGCTCTTATTAAATGATCATAGAGTTTATAACCTTTTGTATTTACTTTCTTAACAAGGTTTTCTTCTCCATCATCTTCAACAGTTTCTACAGCATGCATTGTAGCAACGTTAAACTTCTCATCAATTTTAGGATCAATTACTTGAATTCCTTCGTTTTGAAGTACATTTATTAATTGAGAATAAACGTATTTGAATCCTTGTAAATAATTCTTCATCTCTTCGCTAGTAACATTAGCACTAAGAGCTATATCAAATGCATCTAATATCGGAAGAAGTTCATCTACAAATCCTTCTACTCTATATTTAATGACTTCTTGATGATCCTTTTGAATATCTTTTCTTAAATTAGCCATATCTGCATAAGCTTTATAGTATTCATTTTTCCAATGTTCCATATCAGCTTGAAGTTTTTCGATTTCTTCATCTTTTTTAGCTAATTTTTTCTTAAAAGATGCTTTCATATTTACTGGTTCATCTTTTGAATCAGTTTCTTCTATTTCTTCATCTTTTTTATTTTCTTCCATCTTTTTCTCTTCTTCCATATTCCTTCCTTTCTAGATCACTTAAATGATAAGCAACCATTTCAGTAATATAATCTAAATATTTAAGTACTTTACTATAATCCATTCTAGTTGGACCAACTACTGCAATTTTACCAATATCTTGATCTGTTGCAGGTACTTTGATATTTTTTGTAATAATTGAGATATCTTTAAGTTCACCATTACCAATTGATATCATCGTTTCCTCTCCATCGCTAAACATCTTATTTAATCTATATGGATGAGATAATAAATTAACTAAACTTCTAGTCTCTTTGATATTGTCTTTAAATTCAGGTTGATCAAGTAAATAATCTTTTCCATAGAATTGACTATTTCTTTTAATGATGAAATCTTTAAGCATATTCATAAATAATTTATTAATATAGTTAAATTCATCTTCATAACCTTTAAATTCATTTTTAATATCACTTAACTTTTGAAAGATATCTACAAGTCTTGTTCCATTTACTAATGAATCAATTTTACTTACACAAGATATAAGGTTTTCCATATCTACTTCTTTAGGAAGAATAAATGTTTTGTTTTCGCAATATCCTCTATCTGTGATAAATAAGAATGTAAATTTAGACATACTCAATTGAACACATTCAATTTTTCTAATTCTTTCAGCAAACACATTAGGTCCTAAATAACAGCTAGCTAATTGAGTCATATTAGATAACATCTCACATGATTCATAAAGCAAATCTTCAATTGAAGTTGAATTGTCGACTAATCTATCAATTTCATATTTAATAGTTTTATCGACTTTATCACTTCTTAATTTAGTAACGTAATATCTATAACCATCGATTGAAGGAATTCTTCCACTTGATGTATGAGTTTTTTCAATATAACCCATCTCTTCAAGTTCCATCATCTCATTTCTAATGGTAGCGCTAGAATAATTCAATCTATGTTTCTTCAAAAGAGACTTACTACCAACTGGTTGAGCAGTTTCAATAAAGTCTTCAACTATATACTTTAATATAATTTCCCATCTTTTAAGTTTCATAAATATCCTTTCTAGCACTCGAAATTTTCGTTTGCTAATTATATTATACACATATATTTAGCACTTGCAAGTGAAAAGTGCTAAAAATTTAATTTTTAATTAATTGTTTACCATTTGTTTGAAACTCAAAAGTTAGAAATATAATAGCGTTATACGAGTCTTTATCCTCGCTATTACTAAAAACAACGCCTGTATATAAAAAATTATCTTTATCTGTATCAATTAATTGATATAAATCAAATGAATACTTTAAATTAAAATCATTAGAAACAATATTGTTAGTATTAAAAATACAATTATTTACGTCAGAAAATGTTTCGTTTCAAATATTAAGTTTATAGATTAATTCTTTGTTAGAATCTGCAAAAAATATATATACTTGTTTATATTCACTTCCTATAATTTTTATTATTTCGCCATCTCTTTTTATATAGCATGTATTCGCTAACATTACAACTAACTCAAATTTATTCTCATTATTAACACTTTCATATTCTACGCCAAAATAAGCAGGAAATAAAAGTTCTCCTTTTTGAGATGTAACATAAAATTGTTTACTACTTGAACTACAAGAAATTACCGCAAACATACATAAATAAATTAAACCTACTTTAAAAATATTTTTTTCACATCATAAACTAGGAACAACAATTCCTACTCCTCCATTTTTAAAAGAATAACCACAATAATTGCATTCATTGTTATTGTTAGAATCAACAATAATTGTATGTGCATTTAATATTTTATCACCACACTCACAATAACAATAATGTTTTGTTGATGAATATTGTGCATATTTATAAGTATAGATATGATCATGCGATAAAAATGTTTTTATAGCAAAATTTGATTCTTCGTAATCGCTATTCGTTATCAATCTTAAAAATATTTCTTCATCTTTTTTTAAATGTATAATAAAATTCGAACAGCTATTAACTTTTGAAAATGAATAATTAATCAAAAAAATTGCAGTTGAATCAATCTCCAACTTGCTATGAAATGTAGCGTCATAATTATCATAATCGCCTTTAATTGATATTGATATTTTATAATCTTCTAAAGATACTAATTTAAACCACCTTGTTTCTTTTTTATTCATTTTAATTGTTAAATTTTCATTAAGATAATTTTTTTATAATATGGTTTATATAAATAAGTAAGTTTAGATGGATACCCTACATCATTAGAAATATTTGAATTATATCCAATAACATAATATGAGATACAATCATCATTAAAATCTAATATTTTGGATATATCTTCGCTATTTAATGTATATTGTGTATCGAAAATTTTATCAATAATAAAAGTATCTTCATCGCTTTCAAAAACAATTTTATAATATTCAGATTTTCCTACAGTTTTACTCAATTAATCCCATTTGATTGTCCAACAATTATTATTTTCATCAGTAACAAGATAAGTTTTATTGGTTTCAATTATCGGTGAAAAAGCTTCTAAGCCTAAAATTAGCGAAATGTAATTCGTTAAATCGCTATTTTTTTCAATGATATCACTTATTAGGGAAGAGATACTAGAATGCTTCCTTAAATTAAGAACATCAAAAAAACCAATATAGCCAATAGAAACAAAATCATCATCTCTATAAACATCATCAATTAACTTAATTAAAACACTTATAATACTAAATTCGTTTCCTTCACCACAAACACTAGGACTTTCTCCATAACAGTATTTACTAAAATCATACGAATAGACTTTATTATTGTTGTCGAAAATTTGATATTTCTCATCACCAAAATAAGGAAAACAGTACAAATCCTTATAATAAAATTGCGATAAAAAGCCTATTAAACTTGCTAAACCTTCACTTAAAGCAATTTTGCAACCATTTTTATAGCCTCTAGATTTTATCAAGTCTTCTCCAATAAAATGACGACCGCCAACATCAGTATCACAAAAATCAAAATACTTGCAAATATAATGACCATATTCATGAGTTATAACATCAGAATTAAAATAATCATCTTTGTTAATTTCAATATAATATGAATAATAATGACAAAACAAACCATCAGAATATTTATTTGGGTAAAATACATTTATTTTTGGCATATAAACACCTTCCATATTAATTATGTACCTTCTTGGAAATAGCAAAATTGCGATATTTCAAACGAAGCACTCCTATCGCTTTTATCAGGATAAAAATAAATACAGCTATAAATTGTATCGTTACAATTGAAATCAGAATAAAGTCTCGATGCTACTTCATAATAGTTATTTTTATTATTCATAATAGCCAATCCTAATGTATATGATTCAATTAATAAATAATATGACAACATTCCATAATTAACATAATCACTATATTCTATTTCAAACTCATAATATCCATCGTTATTTGTTAATGTTGTTCCGAACAATGTATTATAAATATTATTACCATATAATTTAACTGATATTTCTTCTAATGGGTGAATAACATTTTCAATATCATTATCATACATAAAACTAGAATAAGAATTCAAAGCATTATAATAGGTTTGCGTGACAATGTAATCATCTGGACAAATTAAATTATTGAGTAAATATCTTTCATCCAATGTTGCAACATTTTCAAAAAAATAGTTTTCCTTTGCTTCAAAACAAGACCTTAAAGATAAATAATTTAATTTACCATCTGAATAAACATATATTTTTCCAACGGAATAATTATTATCCAAAATTTCTATTTCACTCTCTCCAAATGTGTATATGGAATTAAAAATTAAATGATATAATTCACCATCTTTATTTAAGAATACCTTATCATTATCATTTATACAGAGATTTAAATCTTTAATTTCGCTATTAAATGTTAACCTAAGATCATTTCCGTTTTTAAAAAAACTATAAATTTATGCAATCAGAAATAATTAATATAA